>JAJXXB010000054.1 GCA_021781315.1 Actinomycetes bacterium
GCTGGTGCCGAATCGCCTGCGAAGCGTGCACCGCGATCACGTGCGACGCTTCTTCGAGGACCCCGAGCCCCGGTCGATGGGCGCGCTGCGCGACATCCTCCTCGTGCGCGCCGACGGCTCGGAATGCCACGTCGACGTCTCCCTCGCTCCGGTGGACGTGGGGGGTCGCACCTACGTCGTCGCGTCGTTGCGCGACGTCTCCGAGCAGTATCGCCTGCGCGTCGAGGCCCAGCTCGCCCGGCGCATCGCGGAGGCCGCGAGCGAGGAGAAGAGCCGCTTCCTCGCGCGCATGAGCCACGAGTTGCGCACGCCACTCAACGCGATCCTCGGCTTCGCCCAGCTCCTCGAGTTCGACGCCCTGCCCGCCCAGCGCGAGTCGCTCGAGCACATCCGCAGCGCCGGTCGCCACCTGCTCGAACTCATCAACGAGGTCCTGGACATCTCACGCGTGGAGTCGGGCGCGCTCGGCCTCTCCACGGAGCCGGTGGTCGTCAGCGAACTGGTTGACGAGGTCCTCGACCTGCTCCAGCCGATCGCCAGCCAGCGCGGGGTGCGCCTCGACGCCCGCTCGCTCGAGCACGAGACGTCGGTCGTCGTCGCCGATCGGGTGCGCGTGCGTCAGATCCTTCTCAACCTCATCTCCAACGCCGTGAAGTACAACCGGGTCGGCGGGCGGGTCACGATTTCGTGCGACTCGTCCGACGAGTCCACGGTGCGCATCGCGGTCGCGGACACCGGTCCCGGCATCGCCGAGTCCGACCTGGCGCGTCTCTTTCAGCCCTTCGAGCGCCTCGCCGCGTCCTCCACCGACATCGAGGGAACGGGTATCGGCCTGGTCCTGTCCCAGCACCTGGCCACCGCGATGGCCGGTCGCGTCGAGGCCGCGTCGACGCCGGGCGAGGGCAGCGTGTTCACCCTGGTTCTGCCGAGCGCACCCGCCTCGGCGACCTTCGCGCGACCGGTGGCGGCGAGCACCGCTGACTCGGCGCCCACGACCTCGCAGCACCGTCTCCTCTACATCGAAGACAATCTCTCCAACGTGCGTCTCGTCGAGCAGATCATCGAGCGGCGCCCGTCGTGGACGCTTCGCCACGTCGGACGCGGAGAGGAGGGACTGGCGCGCGTGGCCGCCGGCGAGGTCGACGTGATCTTGCTCGACCTGCACCTGCCGGACATGTCCGGCGAGGAGGTCCTCGCCCGCCTGCGAGGCGACGCCCGAAGCGCCAACCTGCCCGTCGTCGTGCTCACCGCCGACGCCATGGCCAACCAGGTCGAGCGCGTGATGGCCCTGGGAGCCACGCGGTACGTCACCAAGCCCTTCGACGTGGTCGCGCTGCTCGATCTGCTCGACGCCCTGGCGGGCGACGAGTCGTCAGCGCCCTAGAGGTGCGACGAGCTGTCGGACCAGGTGGTCGCGCGGTCGCGCCCTGAACGCTTGGCCTCGTAGAGCGCGCGGTCCGCGTTGCGAATCGCCTGGGCCAGACCCTCCTCGGTGACGATCGACACGCCGAGCGAGGCGCGAACGTCGATGGGCCCCGCCGACGTCTCGAAGGGCGACGAGCGCAGGTTGGACAGGACGCGCTCGACGATCTCGGCGGTGCCGGCCTCGTCACCGCGCAGCACGAGCAGGAACTCCTCGCCGCCGTAGCGGCCCACGAGGTCCTCGGCGCGCACGCTCTCGCGCAGCCGTCGTCCGACCTCGACGAGCACCTCGTCGCCAACGGCGTGCCCGTACCCGTCGTTGACGCGCTTGAAGTAGTCGAGGTCGGCCATCACGACGGTGACCACTTCGTGTCCGTCGACGAGACGCCCGGCCGCGCGGTCGATGGCGCGACGGTTGTCAAGGCCGGTCAACGCGTCGCTCGCGGCCTCCTCGCGAGCGGCTTCGAGGGCGTCCTCGAGACGGGTGCGCAGCGTCGAGACCCACGCGGCCAGACCCGTGATGATCGTGATCACCATCGTGGTGGAGAGCAGCCGAGTCGCCGACACGTCGGGATCGACGAGGCCGAGAACCGTGGTCACGACGAGGTCGATCCCCCCGACGGTCGCGACCACGCGGGGTGAGAACCGGGTGGCCAGCGCGATCACGGGCACGACCACCAGGATGGGCAGCACGCGGTGGTCGTGGACGACGCCGTCGACGGAAAAGACGGCCGCCGTCCAGACCGCCGTCGCGACCAGCCAGGACCGTGGCGCCATGGGACGAGTCTACGAAGCGGCCGGTTTGGTCTCGTCGCGCGCGGCGGCGAGGACTTCGGGGGGAACCACGGTCGCGGGACGGTTCGCGGGGTCGTTGGCGAGCAGGCGGCCGATCATCGGGATCTCGGTGAGGCTCTCGGCGCGCAGCACCGCCGCCACTACCGGCACGAAGCTCTCCACCGCGGGATAGACCAGGTAGCGCGGTAGCCAGGTGGGGTAGTACTTCGCGTTGAAGCTCCAGAGGGTCTCGAGCGGCAGGATGCCCGAGAGGCGCTTCAGCGCCCAGCGCTCGACGCGCGTGAAGGTCCCCTCGCCGCGTTCACCGTCGAGGACGTTGCGAAACGCGGCGAAGTTGAGGCTGAGACCCTTGCCGCCGGTCTCCTTGAGGTGTTGAATCGTCGAGCACAGCGCGTAGTCGATGAGCCCGTTGGGGTGCTCGCCGGGGTCGCGGCGCATGAGATCGAGCGAGTAGCCCTGGATCGCCGGCGAGGGCACGAACTGACAGACCGCCGCCGGCTTGTGATCAGGCCCGTGCACGACGGTCAGCAGCAGGCCC
>JAJXXB010000082.1 GCA_021781315.1 Actinomycetes bacterium
GGAAGGCTCGTCGAGCTCGTCGCGACGTCGATCGGCCTCGAGCCACCGTCCGACGCGCGCCGACGCGTCGGTCCACATCTCGAGGAACTGGGTGTCACCGCGTGTCGAGGTCGCCGCCGGCAGGCCGCGCAGCACCTCGCCGACGAGGCCGCTCGGGTCGGCGATCGGGCCGGCGCCGTCGAAGGCGACACACGGTGCGCCCCAGGCGACCAACCGCTCGGCGAGAACCTTCGAGGCCGGACTACCGCCGAGTCGCACCACGACGTCGGGGCGCGCGCGTTCGGCGAAGCCGTCGTCGCGCAAGAGGGCGTCGTAGTAGGCGAGGGTTCCCTCGGCCGTCGCGTCGCCGAGGACGACCCAGTCAAGCGCCACCATGTCGGCGATCGCTGTTCTCTCCACCCCCGCGCCGACGACCGCCACAATTCGTCCCGGCGCCGACAGAACGCTGCGCGCGAGCTCGCGACGACGCCAGGTGCGCCACGGTCCGTCCCCGCGCGGCGCAGGGACGGCCGACGGATCGCCGACGAGCGGCTCGACGAAGGCGAGGTTGAGATGGACCGGGCCGGGACGCCCCGACTCACCGTCGGCGTGCGCGTACGCGCGACTCGCGAGTGGCCGCCACGACGATCGCGCCTCCCAGCGCGCGACGCCTGGCTCCTCATAGAGGCGGACCTTCGCGCCGTAGATCTGGCGCTGGTCCATCGTCTGGGGCGCGCCCACGTGGTGCAACTCCGGAGGTCGGTCGGCGCTGAGAACCATCAGTGGCACGCCCGCCAGATCAGCCTCGGCGACCGCGGCGTGGACTTCGGCGGCCGCGGTCCCGCTCGTCACGACCATCGCGACCGGACGACGCGTCGCCAGCGCTCGTCCCAACGCGAAGAACGCGGCGCTGCGCTCGTCGATGCGCACGTGCGTCGTGAGACGTCCGTCGCGCGCGAGGGCGAGCACCAGCGGTGTCGAGCGCGACCCGGGCGCGACGACCACGTCACGCAGCCCGTGGCGGTACCACTCGTCAACGAGGGTCGAAGCGAAGCTCGCCTGGACCGCGCTCGGGCTCGGTACGCTCTGTTGCAATGTCACTCCTCACCGTCCAGCGCGAGGGCGCTGGCGCACCCTTCGCGTGGCTCCACGGCTTCACCCAAACCCGAACCTCGGCCCACGAGTACCGGTCCATTCTGGCAGGTGCGCGAGAGGTCTGGACGCTCGACCTGCCGGGCCACGGGGACGCCCACTCGGTGCGCGCGACGTTGCCCGAAGCGGCCGACCTCGTCGCGGACGCTCTCGGTCAAGGTCCCGTGGATCTCGGCGGCTACTCCTTCGGCGCGCGCGTGGCCCTGCACGTGGCCCTGGCCCACCCGACTCGCGTGCGCCGCCTGGTCCTCCTGGGCGCCTCGCGCGGAATCGAGAATCCTTCCGCGCGCGCCCAACGCCGCGAGGCCGACGAGCGCCTCGCCCGACGAATCGAGGAGATCGGGGCCGACGCGTTCCTCGCCGAATGGCTCGCCCAGCCTCTCTTCGCCACACTGGGCGACGCCAACGCCGAGGTCGCGACGCGCAGCCGCGACGCCGAGGGCCTGGCCGCTTCGCTGCGCCTCGCGGGAACGGGAACCCAGGAGTGGCTGGCTCCGCGCCTGGGCGAGCTCTCGTTGCCCGTCCTCGCCCTCGCCGGTTCACTCGACACCAAGTTCAGTGAGGAGGCGCGCGCCATCGCGAGCGCGGTGCACGACGGCCACGTCATCCTCGTCGAGGGGGCCGGACACGCCGCGCACCTCGAGCGGCCCGTCGCCTGCGCCACGCTGGTCGAAGACTTCCTCGCCCGCTAGCGCAACGCGAACACCACGACCGACGCGGCGCCGACGACCAGCTGCGAACGCGCCGACATCGCGAGCAGAACCAGCAGTTCGCGGCCGCGCCGCGCTGAGAAGGCCACGCGGAGCCCGGGAGCGTAGGCCACGGCCGCGACCGCCGCCGCCAGCCAGGCCCGCGCACCGAGCAGTGCCACCACCACGAGGACGGCGAAGACCGCGTAGAGCCACGCGCCCCTCTCACGTCCGAGGCGCGCGGCCAGGGTCTTTTTCGACGCCAGACGATCGCCGTCGACGTCACGCAGATTGTTCGCCTCGAGCAACACACAGGCCATCGCGCCGGCGGCCAGGCCCCACCACCACGAGGCCCCGGCGATATGGCGATGCTGGACGTAGCCCGTGCCCACGGTCGCGACGAAGCCGAAGTAGATCATCACGAACAGCTCGCCGAACCCGTAGTAGCCGTAGGGCTTGGGGCCACCGGTGTAGAACCAGCCGGCGGCCACGGCGCTCGCCCCCACGGGCACGAGCCACCACGACGTGGCCGCGGCGAGCACCACACCCGCCGCCGCGGCGAGCCCGAAGCACAGCCACGCGGCACGGCGCACCGACGACGCCGTCACCAGACGCGACGCGGTGAGTCGAAACGGCCCCACCCTCTGCTCGTCGGTCCCGCGGCGCCCGTCGGAGTAGTCGTTGGCGTAGTTGGTGCCGATCTGCAGCGCGAGTGCGATGACGACGCACAGCGCGCTGAGCGGCCAGTTGATGGTGGCGGGCCGCACGAGCCCGGCCCCGAGCACCACCGGCACCACCGCGGCGGGCAGTGTGCGCGGGCGCGCCGCCAGCACCCAGCGGCGCACCCTCCCCGGCGCGTCGCTCACGGACGCTTGGGGAACTTGGAGAAGTCGGGCGTACGCTTCTCGACGTAGGCGTTGCGCCCCTCC
>JAJXXB010000045.1 GCA_021781315.1 Actinomycetes bacterium
CGACGGGGTCTACGAGGTGAACCTGGGTCTCGTGGACCGACCCGGTGGCAGCGTGCTCGCCTGGCGCGAGCAGGCCGCCACGCTTCAGGTCTCCTACGACGGACGCGCCGGCGGTGTGATCGAGTTGACGCCCGCTATTCGTCAGTAGGCGAGGCCTCGCGCAGGCGCGGATAGCGCCGCAGCGCCCCCAACCGTCCGAGGTGTCCCACGTTGTAGGGATATGTCGCCCCGCGCAGCAACCGCCGATCGCCGCGCGAGTTCCCGTAGGCGTAGATGACGACCTCGGTGCCGCCGTGGCGCTCTTCGATCCACTCGTGCAGTCGTCGCATCTTCTCCTCGCCCCGGCAGTTCTGGCCGAGGTAGCCGCCCGTCAGCTGGCCGAGCGGGTCCACCGCCAGACGGGTCCCGAGGGCGCCGACGGCGCGCACCTCCTCGGCGACGACGCGCACGTAGATCTCGGGTGAGGCCGAGACGAGCACCACGTCGTGGCCCTGGGCGAGGTGCCAGCGCAGGCGCTCGTGGGTGAGGGGACGGACCTTGCTCTCGAGGTGCTCGTGGGCGAAGATGCGCGACTCGTCGGCGACCTCGGCCGCGTCACGACCGGTGAGGAGGGCGCGAAAGAGTCGCTCCTTGACGCGATCGGCCGTCGGGCCGCTGCGCAGACCGCCGATCGCCAGGGGCAGCGCCAGTCGCGTCGCCGCCGCGTAGGTCGCGCGTCGCCCGGCCACGTGGGCGAGCCATTTGAAGACGCTGCCCCCCTCGGTGAGGGTGCCGTCGAGGTCGAAGGCGGCCACGGTCGGTGCACTGGTCATCTCCCCAGTCTCACAGGCGCGCGGGTCGCTGAGAATTTTCTATAAAAGCACTAGAGAATTGCCGGATCTGGCGGCACCGTCATTAACATGTCCTCGCGAGGCCGGTCAGGGGACGGGCCACCGAAGGAGATCATCATGGCGATTCGCCTAGGCGACGTAGCACCGGACTTCACGGCCGACACCACGGAGGGACCAATTTCCTTCCACCAGTGGCTCGGTGACAGCTGGGGGATCCTCTTTTCGCACCCTAAGGACTTCACGCCGGTCTGCACGACCGAGCTCGGCGGATTCGCCGCTCGCAAGGCCGAGTTCGACGCGCGCAACACCAAGATCATCGGACTGTCGGTCGATGACGTGACCAGCCACGACAAGTGGAAGGGCGACATCGCCGAGACGCAGGGCACGGCGCTGAACTTTCCCCTGATCGGTGACGAGAAGCACGTGGTCGCGGACCTCTACGACATGATCCACCCCAACGCGAACGACACCCTGACGGTGCGCAGCGTCTTCATCATCGGCCCGGACAAGAAGGTGAAGTTGACCCTCACCTACCCGGCGTCGACGGGCCGCAACATCGACGAGATTCTGCGCGTGCTCGACTCGCTGCAGCTCACCGCCAACTACACCGTGGCGACACCGGTGAACTGGAAGGACGGCGACGACGTCATTATCGCCAACTCGGTGAGCGACGAGGACGCCAAGGTGAAGTTCCCCAAGGGATTTCGCAAGCTGAAGGACTACCTGCGTCTCACCCCCCAGCCCAACAAATAGTCCGACGTGAATTCGACCTTCTCCTTCGCGGGACAGACGATTCATCGCCTCGGCTTCGGGGCGATGCGCATCACCGGGCCCGGCGTCTGGGGATACCCGGCTGATCGGGCGGGCGCTCTGGCCGTGTTGCGACGCGCCGTCGAACTCGGAGTCGACTTCATCGACACCGCCGACTCCTACGGACCGGCGGTGTCGGAGGAGTTGATCGCCGAGGCCCTCGCGCCCTACGGCGAGGTGCGGGTGGCGACCAAGGCGGGACTGCTGCGCACGGGGCCCGACAAATGGGCGCCCTGCGGCAAGCCCGACTACCTGCGCCAGGAGTGCGAGATGTCCCTGCGGCGCCTGGGAGTCGAGTCGATCGACCTCTTCCAGCTGCACCGGATCGACCCCGACGTGCCCGCCGAGGACCAGTTCGGGTTGTTGAGTGACCTGCTCGCCGAGGGCAAGGTGCGCGCGGTCGGCCTCTCGGAGGTGAACGTGAACGAGATCCGCGCGGCTCGCGCGGTCGTGCCGATTTCGACGGTCCAGAACCTCTACAACGTCTCGCGCCGCGGCAGCGAGGACGTCGTCAACTACTGCGAAGCCGAGGGCATTGGCTTCATACCCTGGTTTCCGGTGGCCGCCGGCGCGCTCGCGCGTCCCGGAGGGGTGCTGGAGGCCGTGGCGACGAAGCTGGGCGCCACCACCGCGCAGGTCTCCCTCGCGTGGTTGCTCGCGCGCTCGCCGATCGTGCTGCCGATTCCCGGCACCTCGAAGGTCGAGCACCTCGAGGAGAACATGGCGGCCGCTGACATCGAGTTGAGTGCCGCGGACCTCGCGGCCATCGACGAGGCGACCCTCTAGAGAACGCTGTCGCGCAGCTCGCGCTTCAAGACCTTGCCCTGGGGGTTTCGCGGCAGGGGAGCGCTGCGGAAATAGAAACGCGTCGGCACCTCGAACTTGGCCAGTCGCTGGGCCACGTGGCGTGACAGATCCTCGGCGTCGACGCGCCGCCCCGGGCGTAGGACGATGACGGCGGCCACCTCTTCGCCGAGGGTGGGGTGGGCGACGCCAATCACCGCGCATTCGGCGACGTCGGGGTGCTCGTAGAGCGCAGCCTCGACGATCACTGAATAGACGTTCTCGCCCCCGCGGATGATCATGTCCTTGGCGCGGTCGAGG
>JAJXXB010000064.1 GCA_021781315.1 Actinomycetes bacterium
GACCGGCGAGGCGACCTACGAGATGCACCACAATCGCCACGAGGGCAAGATCGGCATCCTCTGCGTGGCCGAGCGCGAGGGCCTGGGCGTCTCGGACCCCGAGACGCGCGCGCGCGTGGGTGAGGATCGCCTCTCCATCTTCCGGCGCCACGATCGCGAGGGCTGATGGAGAACCTGCTCATCGAGATCGACCACGTGGCGATCGCCGTGCGCGACCTCGCCGCCACCGTCGACTGGTACGAGGACGTGCTCGGCGCGCGCGTCGTGCACCGCGAGGTCGTGGCATCCGACGGGGTCGAAGAGGCCCTCATCGCCGTGGCCGACTCCTACGTGCAGCTCTTGACGCCGACGAGCGCCGAGTCGCCGGTGGCCAGGTTCTTGGAGAAGCGCGGCGAGGGCCTACATCACGTGGGCTATCGCGTGGCCGACTGCGCGGCGGCCCTCGCGGCGATCACGGCCGCCGGCGGGCGCGTGATCGACCAGGCGCCCCGTCCGGGTTCGCGCAACACGACCGTCGCCTTCGTCCACCCCACGACGGTGGGCGGCACGCTCATCGAACTCGTCCAGGAGGGTTCTTCCGCGCCCGGGACGGCCGCGACCTCGGAGTAGTCCTGTCGTCTCTCGTAGCCAACCGGCGCCGATGCGCCGAGGTCGCGACTTGTAGCCTGTGGCCATGGAACACTCGATGGCCGACCGTGTAGCCGCCCTCGCCGCCCGCAAGGCCGAGGCGCGCGACGCCGGCGGGGAGGCGGCGATCGAGCGCCACCACGCCCGCGGCAAGATGACCGCCCGTGAGCGGGTCGAGTACCTCCTCGACGAGGGCTCCTTCCAAGAGTTGGACATGCTGACGCGTCACGTCGCCTCGGGCATGGGTCTCGAGGACTCGCGTCCCTACACCGACGGCGTCGTGACCGGTTTCGGCACCATCGACGGACGCAAGGTCTGCGTCTACTCCCAGGACTTCACCGTCTTCGGCGGCGCCCTCGGCGAGACTCACGGCGCGAAGATCCACAAGATCATGGATCTCGCCGTGGCGACGGGACTGCCCATCATCGGGCTCAACGACGGCGCGGGCGCGCGGATCCAAGAGGGCGTCGCCGCCCTGAACGCCTACGGCGGGATCTTCCGGCGAAACGCCAGCGCGTCGGGCGTCGTGCCCCAGATCTCGGTGATCATGGGCCCGTGCGCGGGCGGGGCCGTCTACTCGCCGGCGATGACGGACTTCATCGTGATGGTCAAGGAGACCAGCCACATGTTCATCACGGGTCCCGACGTCGTCAAGACCGTCACGGGCGAGGACGTGACCCTCGAGGAGCTCGGCGGCGCCCAGACCCACGCGACCAAGTCCGGAGTGGCCAACTTCGTGCTCGCCGACGAGAAGAGCGCGCTCGACGAGGTGCGCTACCTCTTGTCGTTCCTGCCCTCGAACAACCTCGAGGAGCCGCCGCGCATCCTCTCGGGCGACGACCCGGCACGGCGCTGCGAGGAACTGCTCGACGTCCTGCCGGCGTCCTCGAACCAGCCCTACGACATGAAGAAGGTGATCACCGCGGTCGTCGACGACGGCGACTACATGGAGGTTCACGCCACCTACGCCCAGCAGATCACGTGCGGCTTCGCGCGCATCGACGGCTACGCGGTGGGCATCGTGGCCAACCAGCCCCAGACGCTCGCCGGCGTGCTCGACATCGACTCGAGCGAGAAGGCCGCGCGCTTCGTGCGCACGTGTGACGCGTTCAACGTGCCGATCGTCACCTTCGTGGACGTGCCGGGCTTCATGCCCGGCGTCGACCAGGAGTACGGCGGGATCATCCGCCACGGGGCGAAGCTGCTCTACGCGTTCTGCGAGGCCACGGTGCCGCGCGTCTCGGTCATCACGCGCAAGGCCTACGGCGGCGCCTACGTCGTCATGAACTCCAAGTCCATCGGCGCCGACTTCTCCTACGCCTGGCCGAGCGCCGAGCTCGCGGTGATGGGATCTTCGGGCGCGGTCGAGATCGTGCACCGACGCGACCTGCTCGCGGCCGAGGACCCGGCCGCACGGCGCGCGACGCTCGTCGAAGAGTACGAGGAGCGCTACGCGACCCCCTACATCGCGGCCGAGCGCGGGATCATCGATGACGTGATCGACCCGGTCGAGACCCGCGCGGTGCTCGCGCGCAGCCTGGACCTGCTGCGCTCCAAGCGCGAGACGCTGCCCAAGCGCAAGCACGGGAACGTGCCGCTGTGACCGACGGGCTCACCCCGCGCCCCCTCTACGAGGACGACGTGGCCGCCGTGATGGCGGCCCTGGCCCAGGTGCGCCGCGAGGCGCCGATCGTCGACGTGACGCCACCGTGGCGCTTTAGCGGCCGGTGGTTCCACCGCGGGTCGCTCGCGCGCGCGCGTTAGCGCGCCTCGACCATTCCGAGGAGCTGGTCCATGATCGTGGCCAGCGAGAAGTCCTTGGGCGTGTAGATCGCGGCGACTCCCGCGCGGCGCAGGCTCTCGGCGTCCTCGCTCGGCACGATGCCCCCCACCACCACGGCAACGTCGAGACCGGCCGCGGCGAGGCCCTCGAGGACGCGGGGCACGAGGGCGAGGTGCGAACCCGAGAGGATCGAGATGCCCACGATGTCGACGTCTTCGTCGCGCGCCGTCGCCACGATCTCCTCCGGCGAGAGGCGGATCCCCTGGTAGACGACTTCGAAGCCGGCGTCGCGCGCGGCGACCGCGATCTGCTCGGCCCCGTTGGAGTGCCC
>JAJXXB010000116.1 GCA_021781315.1 Actinomycetes bacterium
GACCTCGGGGTCGCTCGGGGAATCCGACATCCTGCTCGCCATCGCGGGCCGGGCCCGGGCGGTCTTCGACTGCGACGAGGCACTGGTCAGCGTGGTAGCCAACGGCGTCGCCCGCTCGGCCCTCGCCTCGCGCGCTCGTACCGAGCTGGTGGGTGAGGACCCGACACGACCCCAGATCACCGAGACGGTGAGCGACGCTCGCCTGGTGCGAGGCTGGCTCACCGTCCCGATCCTCGAGGGCTGGATCCGCGCTCAGGGTCTGATCGCGATCCGCCACGGCGACGGTTCGACGCACGCGGCCGACGACGGCGAGATCCTCACCCTGCTCGCCCAGATGACGGCCTCGGCCGTGGCCGAGGCGCGACTGCGCGAGGGGATCCGTTCGCGCGAGGCGCGCTGGCGCGCGCTCGTGAACTCGGCGCCGGTGGGGATCGTGGACGTGACGCGCGAGGGCCAGGTCCTCTGGTGGAACCGGGCGGCCGCGCGGACCCTCGCCTGGCCCGAAATCGTCGCGGACGCGAGTTCGCCCGAATTCACCGACGAGGTCGCCGCCCAGCTGCGCGACCTCTGGGCCGAGGCCGCGCTGGAGAAGGCGGTGCGCGGCGAGGTCTCAGCCGACATCGGTGACCGGCGGCGCCAGCTGCGCGTCTCGGTCACTGCCCTCGCCACCGCGCCGGGCGAGCCCGAGCGACTGCTCGTGCTCGTCGACGACGTGACCGACGAGCACGAGATGCAGGCCGAGCTGCGCCAGGCGCGCGGCGGCGAGATCCGCGCCCAGGTGGCGAGCAGCGTCGCGCACGACTTCAACAACCTACTGACGCTGATCTCGGGCTACGCCGAGATGCTCACCGGCGAGGTCACGACCAACGAGGGCGCCCTCGAGCTCGTGCGCGACATCCAGGCGACCGCCTCGCGGGCCTCGCAGATCACCCAGCAACTCCAGACCATCGGTCGCACCCAGGTCCGCGAGGCCACCGTGCTCGACGTGCGCCGATTGATCGAATCCAACGCCGAGGTGATCGAGCGCATCGTCGGTGGCGCCGTCACGGTCAGCCGCGAGCTCGACGAGCGCGCCGGCAACGTGCTGGTCGACGCCGACCAGTTCGAGCAGGTGATCCTCAACTTGGTCATCAACGCGCGCGACGCGATGCCCGAGGGGGGCGAGTTGCGCCTCACCGTGGCCGCCAACGTCGACGGCGACGAGGAACAGGTGGTGATCGGCGTCGCCGACACCGGCACCGGCATGGACGAGGAGACGCTGCGGCGCTGCTTCGAGCCCTTCTTCACGACCAAGGGACCCTTCAAGGGGACGGGCATGGGACTGGCCTCGGCGCGGCGCCTCATCGAGGCGAGCGGGGGCACGATCGTCGTCGACAGCCGCCTCGGCGTGGGCACGAGCTTCGAGATCCGCCTGCCGGCGACGCGCGACGTAGCGGCCGCCGAGGCGCTCGCGGCGGGCGCGGCCAACGCGCCGACGGGCACGACGGTGCTCGTCGCCGAGGACGACGAGGCCCTGCGGCGACTCATGGTCCAGGTCCTGCGGCGAAACGGTTACCGCGTGCTCGAGGGCGACAATGGCGCGAGCGCCCTCGCCGCGGCGCGCACGGACAGCCTCGAAGCCCTCGTCACCGACGTCGACATGCCGATCATGAGCGGGGTCGAGCTCGCGGTCACGCTCCAGGCGCGCACCCCGTCACTGCCGGTCCTGGTGGTCTCGGGGCACGCCGACGAGGCGGTCCTCGCGGACCTGACGCCGCGCACGGGAACGTTCCTCGCCAAGCCCTTCCGACCCAGCGAACTGGTCGATCGGCTCAACGAGCTGTTGGCGCGCTCGCGCCGCTGATCAGTGCCCGACGTCGGGCTCGAAGCGATACCCGACGCCGCGCACCGTCTTGATCCACCGCGGACGGTCGGGGTCGACCTCGACCTTGGCGCGCACGCGTCGGATGTGCTCGGTGACGGTGGCTTCGTTCTGCCACTCGCTCGACGACGACCAGACGTGCTCGAGCAGTTGGGCGCGCGAGTAGACCTGGCGCGGTGAGGCCGCGAGGAAGGCCAGGAGAGCGAACTCCTTGGACGTGAGGTCGATCAGCTCGCCCGCGCGGCGGACCTCGTGGGTCGTCTCGTTGATGTGCAGGTCACCGAATCTCCTGATCACGGCCTCGAGAGGGTTGGTCGAGGTTCCCGAACGGCGCAGCACGGTCTCGATGCGCGCGGCGACCTCGCCCAGGGAGAAGGGCTTGACGATGTAGTCGTCGGCGCCGAGCTTGAGTCCGGCGATCCGCTCGGACTCGAGGCCCCGGCCGGTGAGGAAGATCACCGGGACGTCGCTGATGTGGCGCAGTTCGCGCAGCACGTCGCGGCCGTCCTCCTCGCCCAAGACGATGTCGAGCAGGACCAGGTCAGGCTCGTTGGCGAGGGTGGCCGACAGCGCCGCCGCCATGGCGTCGGCCACGGCCACGGCGTAGCCCTCGCCCTCTAAGTACTGAGAGAGCATCCCGGACATCTCGGTGTCGTCTTCGACGATCAGAATCGTCGTCATCGCGCCGTGACCCCGTACGCGCCCGGGCCGTTCTCGCGCGTCAGCGTTCGCTCCACGGGTCGATACTACGCAGTCCACCATGGGCAACTCGGAATGCCACGGCGCCAGCGGACGGCGCCTCGCCCACTCCCCACGCGCCAGTGGACGAGTCCGCGCTCGCTCGCGACGTGACCGCGTCCGGTCCAAGG
>JAJXXB010000096.1 GCA_021781315.1 Actinomycetes bacterium
TTGATCGGGCTGCCCGGCAGCGGCAAGTCGACGCTCGCGCGCGCCCTCGCGGCCGATTGGGGCTGTGCCGTCGTTGATACCGACGATGTACTCTCGGCCTCGGTGGGCTGTTCTGCTGGTGAGTTCTTGCGCACGAGGGGTGAGGACGCCTTTCGCCGCGAGGAAGTCGCCGCGCTGGGCGCGGCGCTGGCCGTCGACGCGGTGGTGGCAACCGGAGGGGGAGCCGTCGTCAGTCCCGATGCCCGCACGCTCCTCGCTGGCGAGCTGACCGTGTGGCTCGACTGTGACGACGCGGTACTGCTCGAGCGCCTGGGCGAGAGCGAGCGGCCGCTGCTGGGCGCCGATGCGGCGAGCGCACTCGTGCGACTGCGCGCCGAGCGTGAGGACTGGTATCGCCACGTCGCGACGCTGAAGATCGATTCCTCGGGGGAGATCGACGAGGCGCTCGCGCGCCTGCGCGCGGCCCTGGAGACGTCGTGAGGGTCACGGTCGACCTGGGACGCCGTGCCTACGACGTGGTCCTCGGGGCCGGAGTGCGCGCGGAACTGGCGGCGCTCATCCAAGAGCGCGCGCCGCGCGCGCGAGAAGCGGTCGTCATCACGTCACCCTCGCTGCGCGCCCAGCCGTGGTTCAACGTCGAGACCGGTCTCGAACAACACGTCATCGAGGTACCCGACGGAGAGGCCGCAAAGAGCTGGTCGACCCTGGAGAGCATCAGCGAGGAACTGGCCGCTCGACGGCTCTCTCGCCATGACGTCATCGTGGGCGTCGGTGGAGGGGCAATCACGGATCTGGCGGGATTCGTGGCGTCCATCTACTTGCGCGGGGTGGGCGTCGTCCATCTGCCGACGTCGTTGGTCGGCCAGGTTGACGCCGCGATCGGCGGCAAGACCGCGGTCAACCTCCGCGCGGGCAAGAATCTCGTCGGCGCGATCCACCAGCCACTGGGGGTCCTGTGCGACTCCGAGGTGCTCGCCACATTGCCCGAGCGAGACCGTCGCGGTGGCCTCGCCGAGGTCGCCAAGTGCTGGCTGCTCGAGGACCGGCGAGCCTCGGACCTGAACGCGGCCCCGCTCGAGGAGCTGATCCTGCTCGCGGTGCGGCTCAAGGCCGGCATCGTCATGATGGACGAGACCGAGGTCGGTCAGCGGGCGTTGCTCAACTACGGTCACACGCTGGGACACGCCCTGGAGATCCTGGCGCTCGAGCGTGGTCGTGACGAGATGCGCCATGGAGAAGCCGTGGCGATCGGCCTGGGTTTCGCCGTGCGCCTCGCACACGCGATGGGCCGCGTGGGCGCCCTCGAGGTCGCCAACCACGACGACGTGCTGGCGAGCCTCGGCCTCTCGTGGCGTCTGCCCGAGTACGCCTCGACTGACGCGCTGATTCGGGGCATGGCGCACGACAAGAAGGCGCACCACGACCTAACCTTCGTCCTGCCCGGGGCGGCGGGTTTCGAGGTGGTGCACCACGTACCCGACGCGCTCGTGCGCGACGTCATCGAAAAGTTCCGAGGAGAGACATGACGACCATCCTGCTGTTGTCGGGTCCCAACCTCGATCAGTTGGGCGTGCGCGACCCGGAGATCTACGGGACCGAGACGCTCGACGCCCACGTCCACCGAGTGAGTGCCGCCGCGGCCGCACTCGGCTACGAGATTCGTCATCGCCAGTCAAACTTCGAGGGCGATCTCATCGAGGAGGTACACGGGGCCTCAGACGCGGCGGCGATCGTCATCAACGCCGGTGCGCTGACCCACACCTCCTGGGCCCTCGCCGACGCGTTGGCCTCGTATCCGGGTGTCGTCATCGAGGTTCACCTGTCCAACCCGGCGGCTCGAGAGCCCTTTCGCCACACCAGTACCCTCGCCGCGGTGGTGAATGGCACGATCGCCGGGTTCCGCGGTTTGAGCTATGACCTGGCCCTCGAGGCCGCGCACCGGCTCCTCTCGGCAAACGACCGCTGAGTCGCGTCGCCTAGACTGGCCGACGCACTCTTTTCGAAAGGTAGCGGCTCATGGCCTCCATCTCCACCAGCGATATCAAGAACGGCATCACGCTGAAGGTCGAGGACGGCCTCTTCACGGTGATCGAGTTCCAACACGTGAAGCCGGGCAAGGGAGGCGCCTTCGTGCGCACCAAGCTGCGCAACGCCCGTACCGGTTCGGTCATCGAACGCACCTACCGCGCCGGCGAGACCCTCGAGCAGGCCATTATCGACAAGCGCGACACCCAGTTCCTCTACCGCGACGGCGACGACTACGTCTTCATGGACCAGTCCACCTTCGACCAGGTGTCCATGCCCTCGAAGAACCTGGGCGACGCCGCCAACTTCCTGAAGGAGACCGGCAAGGCCATGCTCATCATCCACGACGACGAGATCATCGGCATCGAACTGCCGGCGTCGGTGGAGTTGACCATCGCTGACACGGAGCCAGGAATCCAGGGCGACCGCGTCTCGGGTGCCCGCAAGCCCGCGACCCTGGAAACGGGTTTCGTCGTCCAGGTGCCCCTCTTCGTCGGTCCGGGCGAGGTGATCAAGGTGGATACCCGTACCGGCGAGTACATCACCCGCGCCTAGTGGACCTCGGCTCGCGACGCCATCAGGCCCGTGAGCGGGCCCTAGAGCTGCTGTACGAAGCCGATATGAAGGCACGATCGCCCCTCGAGATCGTGCGCAACCTACCCGTGGCGCCCGACGAGTATACGATCACCCTGG
>JAJXXB010000277.1 GCA_021781315.1 Actinomycetes bacterium
TCGTCTCGGCCACGCGACTCGACGCAGGACCCCTGCGCCTCGCGAGCTCCTTCGATCTCGTGGTTCGCTCCGCCGGCCGCTCCCTGCCGCTTCGCTACGAGGTGACCGAGATCAACGAGCGGCGCGTGACCTTGAGCGCGCGCACGCCGACCCTCGAGTCCGTCGACACCCTCAGCGTCGCCCCCAGCGGCGACGGCACGGTCTTCACCTACGACGCACGACTCACTTTGGTCGGCGTCTGGCGCGTCTTCAATCCCTTCCTCGCGGTCATGTTCCGCTCCCTAGCGGCCAAGGCCGAGGCGGGAATCCGACGTCGTCTCGCCTAATGGGTCAAAGGGCTGCCTCACCCCGGCGCGTTCCGTGCGCCCGCGAGCGCCAGTGCGACCAGGTCGCGCGCCGTCGCCTCACTGACTGGATGACCGAGCAGGGCTCGCACCTGCAACGGATTGACGACCGCCCCCCAGAGCAGGACCGGGTCGACGCCCGCCCGCAGTTGCCCCGCCTCGGCGGCGCGTCCCAGGATCGCGGCCGCCGCGTCGAAGCGGCCGGCGAGGTAGCGCCGCGCCACCGTCAGGACCGACGAGTCCTCGCTGGCCGCGACCACCACCGCCCGCAGGATGCGCGCACCGTCGGGACCATTCAGCGACCTCGCCACGGCCTCGGCGAGGCTCACGAGATCCACCAGTGGATCGCCGGACTCGGGGACCGGGATCTGGAGGAGTGTCGTATGTTCGAGCGCCGCGCCGACGAGCGACGCCTTGGACGTGAAGCGGCGATAGATCGTTGTCTTGTGCACGCGGGCGCGAACCGCGACGTCCTCGACGCCCAACGAGTATCCCCGCTCGGCGAGTAGCGCGAGGGTCGCGTCGAGCACCGCGTCGGCCACGCGAGAGCCCCTGCGCCGACGCGAGGGTGCTGGACGGTCCTGCGCTGGGGCCGCGGCGTTCGAGTCAGCGCTGAGTTCCGCCACGGTCCCCCCTTTACGCAACTTGTGTTGCGTTTAAGAGTAGGCCGGAAATCTCATTAATGCAACTCATGTTGCGATAGCGGCGCGGTAGCCGACTCCAGGACCGATCGCGCCGTGGCACCCAAGTGGTCGCGCTGCGCCAAAGTGACCCAGGCCCCTACCTCCACCAAAGTCAGGCGGTTAGCGTCGGCGTGAGAGACCACGCAACGGCGAGGTGCCCATGGTGCAGGTGGAGAGTCGCGCGCAGAGCGATCCGACGACGTCGGAGCCCGTGGTGCGCTTTGACCACGTCACCAAGATCTACCGCGGCGGCGGCGGCGTTCGCGACGTGACCTTGGAGGTGTACCCGGGCGAGGTGCTGGGCTTCCTCGGCCCCAACGGCGCGGGCAAGACCACGACGATCCGCCTACTGCTCGACCTCATCCGACCCTCGAGCGGCACCATCGAGGTCTTCGGCCTCGACTCGCGACGCGACAGCGTGGCGATCCGGCGCCGAGTGGGCTACCTGCCGGGCGACCTCGCGCTGTACGAGCAGCTGAGCGCCCGCGACGTCCTCTCGCACTTCGCCCACCTGCGAGGGGGCCCCTCGTGGACCACGATCCGCTCCCTGGCCGACACCCTCGAACTCGATCTCGATCGGCCGATCCGCAGCCTCTCGCGCGGCACGCGCCAGAAGGTGGGCATCGTGGCCGCACTCATGGGCGAGCCCGACCTCCTCGTGCTCGACGAGCCCACGTCGGGGCTCGATCCCCTCGTCCAGCGCCAGGTCCACGAGATGCTGCGCGCGGCGGCCGACGCCGGACACAGCGTGTTCCTCTCTTCGCACATCCTCTCGGAGGTCGCCCAGGTCGCGGACCGGGTGGGCCTGATCCGCGACGGGCAGCTGGTCGCCGTCGAGCGCGTCGTCGACCTCCAACAGCACGCCGCCCACCTCATCGACGCCCGGTTGCGTAACGCCCCCACGCGCGAGGCCTACGCCTCGCTGCCCGGCGTGGTGGTCTGCACGGTGAGCGGCAACGACCTGCACCTCGAGGTGGCCGGCGACATGCGCCCGGTCATCGCGGCCCTCGCCGCGAGCGACCTCGACGACCTCTCGGTGCGCGAACCCAGCCTCGAGGAGGTGTTCCTCTCCTTCTATGACAAAGCCGACTGAACTCCATGACTCCGGCGGCGCCGGCCTCCGAACGATCTTCGCGCGCGCGTTGCGCGAGGAGCGCGGCGCCCTCATCGGCTGGACGATCGGCGTCGTGGCCTTCTGTCTCGTCATGCTCTCGATCTTCCCCTCGATCCACGGCAACGTGAACTTCTCCAAGCTCCTCGACGCCTACCCCGAGGCACTGCGCAAGATGTTCCAGGTCGAGAACTACACCACGGGCCCCGGCTACCTGCGCGCCGAGGTCTTCTCCTTCGTCGCGCCGCTGCTGCTCACCCTCTTCGCGGTGCTGTGGGGATCGGATCTCTCCGCGGGAGAAGAGGAGCGGCGAACGATCGACCTGCTGCTCGCCAACCCGGTCTCGCGACGGCGCTTCGTCCTCGAGAAGTGGCTCGCGCTGATCGTCGGCACGGTGATCCTCGCCGTGGCCCTCGAGGTCGCCCTCGGGGTAGTCGGGCCCCTCTTCAAGTTGCACGTCGCCTGGTCGCGTCTCACGGCGGAGGTGCTGGGCTCGTGGCTCTTCGCCATCGCCTTCGGGACGCTCGCCCTCTCACTCGGAGCCGCCACCGGCCGTCGGGGCCTCGCGCGTGGCATCACGACGACGCTGGCTCTCGCGTCGTACCTGCTATCCACCCTCTCGAACCTGGTGTCCTGGCTGCGTCCGGTGAGGAACCTCTCGCTCTGGCAGCACACGCTGGGCGTCGATCCCCTGGGCACCGGCCTTCACCTGGATCGCATCGCCCTGGTCGTCGCGGTCACGCTCCTGATCGGCGCGATCGGACTGTGGGCCTTCGACCGGCGCGACCTCGCGACGTAGCTAGCCGTTCGCGCCCGGGGCGAGCAAGCGGGTCGTCGTGCTGGCGCGCAGCGTGCACACCGTGATCGGCAGTGGCCGGAACGTCGCGGGCACGAAGGGGGCGAGCGACACGCTCACGCCGATGGCGCGGCGCGGCGCGCACGAGGACACCGGGTAGTTACCCGCCTCCACGACCCCGAAGGCGACGCTCACCGACTGGCCGTACTTGATGACGTGGCGCAGGGGCATCATGCCCATGCTGGTGTTGCGCGCCATGGGCCCGAGCGCGCGCCGACCCTTCGCGACCGGCTGGATCGCCGGCACGCCCCAGATCGCGCAGGCGCCGCCGCGGTTCGTGAAGGCGATCGGGTAGTAGGTCGTCCCCGCGGTTCCCTGCGCGCGACCGATGGTCACCGACAACTGCGAGGCCACGCACGACGGCGTGGCGACCGCGGCCGACGCGTTCGACGCCGCGAGCGTGGCCAGGGGAGCCGCGCCGGCCACCAGCACGATCGATAGGACGCTCTTCACTCGCTGCATGTTCCCTCCAATGTCACTTTCAGGTCCCCTGTCCGTTGCGCACCCCTTCTTACCGGTCTCGATTGGCCGTCGGGACCGCGGAGCCGGTAGACCAGAGAGGTGAACCGCGCAACGCCGCACTGAACGGCCAAGGGAGACCTCGTGAGCACCACCGCCCCCTCATCAACGACCCCGCCCACGAGGCACCCGGGACTGGCCCTGGTCGTCATCGCGATGGCCCAGCTGATGGTGATGCTGGACCTGACCATCGTGAACATCGCCCTGCCCACCCTGCAGCACTCCCTCGGCTTCTCCGTCGCCGGTCTGGCCTGGGTGATCGACGCCTACGTGCTGGCCTTTGGCGGACTGCTGCTCTTCGGCGGGCGCCTCGGCGACCTCTTTCGCCGTCGGCGCATGCTCATGGTCGGCGTCGCGCTCTTCACTCTCTCCTCGCTCGCCGGCGGCTTCGCCTCGAGCCCGGCGCTGTTGATCGCCGCGCGCATGGTCCAGGGCCTCGGCGCCGCGATCGCCTCGCCGACGGCACTCTCGCTCGTCGTCACGACGTTCCCCGAGGGCAAGGCCCGCCACCGCGCGATGGCCATCTTCGCGGCGATGACGGCGGCCGGTGGGGCGACGGGCCTGCTCCTCGGCGGCATCCTCGTCGACTACGTGTCGTGGCGCTGGGTCTTCTTCGTCAACGTGCCCATTGGGGCGCTCCTGCTGGTCCTGGCGCCGCTCGCCCTCGACCGGGGCCGGGCCACTCACAGCCAGCTCGACGTGCCGGGCGCGATCCTGATCACGACGTCGATGACCTCGCTGGTCTACGGCTTCGTACGCGCGCCCGAGGCGGGCTGGGGGCACTCGACGACGGTTCTGGCCTTCGTCGCGGCCGTCGCCCTGCTCGTCGCCTTCTTCCTCGTCGAGCGGCGCGTCGCCGCCCCCCTGGTGCCGCTCGAGTTCCTCGCCCACCAGGGACGCGCCCTGGGCTACGCGATCATGATGCTCGTGGGCGCGGCGATGCTCTCGCTGCTCTACTTCCTCACCCAGTTCCTCCAGGAGGTGATGCACTACTCACCGGTGCTGGCCGGCGTCGCCTACCTGCCGGTGCCGATCATGGTGGCGAGCACCAGTCAGGTGGTGTCGCGACTCGTCGGGCGCCTCGGGGTGCGCCCCTTCCTCGTCGCTGGCCCCCTGCTCGTGACGGCCGCGCTCGCCACCGCGTCGACCCTGCACGCCGGCTCGCACTACCCGGTGGTCTTCGCGGCGCTCGTGATGATGGGACTCGGCATGGGGCTGATCTTCGTGCCCCTGATGCTCAACGCGGTCTCCGTCGTCGGCCACGGCCACGCGGGACTCGCGTCGGGCCTTCTCAACACGGCCCAGCAGATCGGTGGGTCGGTCGGCCTCGCGGTGCTGGTGAGCGTCGCGGCGACGACCGTGCGCCACGACCTCGCGGGGGCCGCGCCCACGCCCGCCGCCCAGGTCAACGCGACGGTCCACGCCTTCCAGAACGCGTTACACGGCGGCGCCCTGGCCGCGGCGCTGGCGGTCGTCGTCGCACTCTTCCTACCGCGCGTGGCCCAACCCGTTGCCGAGTCCGCGACGCCCGAACCCGTCGTCGGCTAGAGGTTGCCGCTCACTCCCGCCACGACCCCGCGAATCGAGGTGCTGACCACCTTGGTGCAGATGGAGAACTTCAGCGGGATGACGCCGCGCGCCCCCGAGATCGTCACCGCGATCGCCACGGCGGGCGCGGGTGCGCACGTCGCGCTCGGCCAGTTGCCCGTCTCGGAGATACCGTAGGCGACGCTCGCCCGCGCCCCTGGAGCGAGGCGGATCGGCAGCCCGTAGCCCGCCGTGGTGATCGCCCGGGCCCGCGCACCGACGTAGTCTGCCGCCGCGAGGCTGCGCATCGCGCGCACCGTCGGAATACCGGTCACCACGCAGGCACTCGTCGAGATGTTGCGAAACACCAGCGCGTGGTAGATGGTCCCGGCCGCGCCGTTGGACGCGCCCAGGCTCATCGACAGGGCCGACGCGCGACACCGCGGGGTGACCGGCAGCTGTGTCGTCACGCTGGTCCAGGCGGTCGTGCCGCCCACGCACACCCCGATGGGCGACGCCAGCTTCACCACGAGCGGCGCCCTGCCGACAACTCCGACACGAAGTCGCGTCGCGCTGTTGATCGTGCACAGCACCCCGGTCATGGTGGTGACGCGGGCCACCACCTGGTATCCGTTGTTGATCGGGACCCAGTGGATCGTCAGCGGGCGCGGCAACTGGTAGACGACCGGACCGATGGCGAGGCCGTTCGCCGCGACGAACTGATAGCCCGTCGAGTTCACGCTCCACAGGCAACTGGGCGCGGCGTGCGAGGTGAAGACGAGCTGTGCGGTGATGCCGCCCGGGCGACCCGAGATCGAGTTCGTGACCGAGACCCGACTGGGCAGGCAGGCGGCGGGAGCCGCGGCGCCCGCGCGCGAGCCCGGTGAGAGCACCACCAGGGAGGCGGCGAGGGCCGCCACCGCGAGGAGTGCCGTGATCCGCGAGCCTCGCGTGATCAGGATGGGTGGAGCGGTTCGAGTTGTCATAGACACCTCCCTCGTCTCGAAACTAACCCCGGGTCCTCGTGACGTCCAATCCGCGAATTGGGTTGCGCCCCCGTGGGTTAGCGTTCGTGTAGCGACGAAAAGGACCGTGAGATGGCAACCGACCGCACCCACTTGACCAGCCAGGAGAGAGAGAAGTCCTCCGTCTTTCACTCCTGGTCCGCCCAGTCGACGTTGAATCCGTTGATGGTCGCACACGCCTCGGGCGTCTACGTGACCGCCGAGGACGGCACGCAGTACCTCGACTTCTCCTCCCAGCTCGTGAACACCAACATCGGCCACCAGCACCCGGCGGTGGTGGCCGCCATCCAGGAGCAGGCGGCGACGCTGTGTACGATCGCGCCCCAGCACGGCTACGCGAGCCGCTACCGCGCGGCCGAACTGATCTTGGACCACTCCTTCGAGGGTGCCGCCAAGGTCTTCTTCACCAACGGCGGCACCGAGGCCGTCGAGCACGCCGTGCGCATGGCTCGCCTGCACACGGGGCGCCACAAGGTCCTCGCCCAGTACCGCAGCTACCACGGCGCCACGTCCACCTCGATCAACCTGACCGGCGACCCGCGGCGCTGGCCCAACGACGACGCCACGGCCGGCGTCGTGCACTTCTTCGGACCCTTCTTGTACCGCTCACACTTTCACGCGACCACCGAGGCCGAAGAGCGCGACCGCGCGCTCGAGAACCTGGAGGCGACGATCGCCTTCGAGGGTCCCTCGACGATCGCGGCGATCATCCTGGAGACGGTGCCCGGCACCGCCGGCATCATGGTGCCGCCGGCCGGATTCCTCGCCGGCGTGCGCGAGATCTGCGACCGTTACGGCATCGTCTACATCGCCGATGAGGTCATGGCCGGCTTTGGCCGCACCGGCGAGTGGTTCGCCTACCAGGCCCACGGCGTGACGCCCGACCTCGTCACTTTCGCCAAAGGCGTGAACTCGGGCTACGTGCCCCTGGGAGGGGTCGTGATCAACGAGGCCATCGCCGCCACGTTCAACGACCGCGTCTACCCCGGCGGGCTGACCTACTCGGGCCACCCGCTGGCCTGCGCGGCGGCGGTGGCGACCATCGAGGCCTTCGAACAGGAGAGCATCGTCGAGAACGCCAAGCGCATCGGCGACGAAGTTTTGCGCCCGGGCCTGCTCGAGCTCGCCGCGAAGCACCGGGTCATCGGTGAGGTTCGAGGCCTCGGGGTCTTCTTCGCCCTCGAGCTCGTGAGCGACCGCGCGACCAAGGAGCCCCTCGCCCCCTACGGATCGAGCTCGCCGGCGATGAACGAGATCATCGCGGCCGCGCGCGCCGAGAAACTCCTCATCTTCACCAACTTCAACCGCATCCACGTGGTGCCGCCGTGCACCATCACCGACGAGGAGGCCCGCGACGGACTCGCGCGACTCGACCGCGCGCTCGCCGTCGCCGCCCCCCACTACCGCGGATCGTGACCGAGGACCGTCGCGCCCTCGTTGCGGCGCAGTTGCGCGAACTCGGTCACGAGTTCGTGGCCCACAACCTCTCCGACGCCACGCTCGACGCGCTCGAAAGCGCCGTGCAGATCCTCCTGCCCCTGGTGCGCGAGGAGCCGATCCGAGAATGGGTGCCGAGAATCGATCTCGCCGAGCGCGTCGAACTGCCCATCCCCGACGAGGCGGCCGCGAGCGCCAGCCTGGCCTTCGCCCACTCGCTGGTCGCGGGCGGATCCAACCCGATGGGACTGGGCGCCAAACTCTGGCGCGAAGGCGACATCGCGGCGATGCGCGTGACGTTGGGCCGGGCCTTCGAAGGCGCCCCGGGCCGCTCGCACGGCGGCGTCATCGCCTCGCTCGCCGACGAGACGATGGGTCTCGCCGCCTCGATGAACGGAGCCTTCGGCCTGACAGCCAACCTCTCGATTACCTATCGCGCCGCGGCGCCACTCAACGAACCGATCACCGCGCGCGGCTGGATCGCTTCGCGAGACGGACGCAAGGTCCATCTGGCGGCCTCGGTCACCTCCGGCGACCTGTTAATCGCCGAGGCCACGGCGCTCTTCATCACGATCGAGCCCGAATCCCTGCGCGAGAGTGGCCGTCGAGCGGACGTTTGAACGAATTTCACCCTCGGTAGGATCACCTCATGCCCGCCGTGACCGTTGACAATCCGCTCGAACTGCCCCGCGTCGTCGTGCCCCTCGCGGGCGACCGACCGCGACGCGTCAAGTCCATCACGACCGCCCCGCGCGGCCTCGAGGGTGAGGGCTTTCCCGTGCGGCGCGCCTTCGCCGGCGTGGACCTCGCGGACCTCGACCCCTTCGTGCACATGGACCAGATGGGCGAGGTCGACTACGGACCTGGCGAACCCAAGGGCACCCCGTGGCACCCGCACCGCGGGTTCGAAACGGTCACCTACATGATCGAAGGCACGTTCTTGCATCAGGACTCCATCGGCGGCGGCGGCGTGATTCAAAACGGCGCCACTCAGTGGATGACGGCCGGCGCGGGAATACTTCACATCGAGCGTCCGCCGGACGCCCTGATCGACTCGGGTGGGCTCTTCCACGGCATCCAGCTCTGGGTGAACCTGCCGGCGAAGCTCAAGATGACGAACCCGCGCTACCAGGACATCGAGGCCGGCGCGGTGACACTTCTCACCAACGAGGCCGGCGACGCGATCATTCGCGTCATCGCGGGATCGCTCGGCGACGCGGGGGGACCGGGCAGCACGCACACGCCGATCTCGATCGTGCACGCCTCACTGATGCCCGGCGCCCAACTGGCCCTGCCCTGGCCCGCGGGCTACAACGCGCTGACCTACGTGCTGGCCGGCCAGGGCAGCGTCGGCCTCGACCGTCACGCCATTGGCGAGGGCCAGATGGCCGTGCACGTCGACGGCGACTACGTCGTGCTCGCCGCCAACGAGACCCAGGACTCGCGCACCCAGGCCTTCGAGGTCCTGATCCTCGGCGGCGAACCGATCCGCGAGCCCGTCGCCGCCTACGGCCCCTTCGTGATGAACACGCGCGCCGAACTCCAGCAGGCCTTCGACGACTTCCAGGCCGGTCGACTGGGACAGATCCCGGCCGATCACATCTAGCTCGAGGGGGACTGCGCCTCGCGGTGCACGAGGAAGGTGCCCGTCGCGCGGCTCACCATCTCGCGCTGGGCGTTCGTGATCGTGGCCTCGGCGAAGGCCACCTGGCGCGCGAGGCGCACCACCTCACCGCGCACCGCGTAGGTCTCGCCGCGCGCGGCCGGGCGCATCAGTTCGGTGGCGATCTCGATCGTCGAGTTCGTCCGATCCCGGCCCTCGAGCGCCGCGTTGATCGCGAAGTTCATGGCGGCGT
Organism: Actinomycetes bacterium; assembly: GCA_021781315.1. The sequence continues at coordinate 9,359 of JAJXXB010000277.1, forward strand.
CCAGTAGCACCGCGTGCACCCCGGCCTGAACCGTGCCGTGGGGGTTGCAGGCGAGTGCGGCCGGTGAGAAGGTCCCCTCGACCCAGCCCAGGTCCTCGCCGTCCACGCCGTAGGTCGCGAAGTCGCCACCCAGCTCGCCGATGATTCTCATGCCGCCGTCGCCCAGCCAGCGGTCCATGTTGCGCCGTTCTCCCACGGAGCCGACGATAGTGCGACCCCGTCTAGGCTTCGCTCGACACCAGTCGAAAGGCACGAACATGCAAGACGCGGTCATCGTCGACGCCCTGCGAACCCCCGGCGGCAAGCGCAACGGCAAACTCCGCAACTGGCACGCGGTGGACCTCGCGAGCGAGGCCCTGCGCGCTCTACAGACCCGTAACGACCTCGACCCCGCACTCGTCGACGACGTGATCATGGGCTGCGTCTCCCAGACGGGTGAGCAGGCCTTCAACGTCGGACGCAACGCGGTGCTCGCCGCCGGTTGGCCGGAGTCGGTGCCGGCGACGACGATCGACCGCCAGTGCGGCTCGTCCCAGCAGGCACTGCACTTCGCGGCCCAGGGCGTGATGTCGGGCGCCTACGACGTCGTCGTCGCGGCCGGCGTCGAAGTGATGACGCGGGTTCCCATGGGCTCGTCCATCGGCAAGGACTCGGGCTTTCCCTTCGGGCCGCGCGTCGCCGAGCGCTACGCCCCCGTGGGCGGGCTGCGCAACCAGGGCATCGGCGCCGAGATGATCGCCGAGCAGTGGGGCATCACCCGCGAGCAGCTCGACGCCTTCAGCGTCGAGAGCCACCGGCGCGCCGCGCGCGCCACGGCCGAGGGACGTTTCGAGCGCGAGATCGTCCCGATCGCCGTGCGCGACGACGAGGGTCGCGCAACCGAGGAGATCATGACCGCCGACGAGGGTATCCGCCCGGACTCCTCCATCGAAGCGCTCGCCAACTTAAAGCCCGCCTTCCAAGAGGGCGGCAAGGTCACCGCGGGCAACTCCTCACAGATCACCGACGGCGCGTCGGCCGTCCTCGTCATGTCGGCGCAGCGCGCGGCCGAACTCGGCTACACGCCGCGGGCGCGCTTCCACTCCTTCGCCCTCGCCGGCGTCGACCCCGTGACGATGCTGACCGGACCGATCCCGGCCACCCAGAAGATCCTCGCCCGTTCCGGACTGAGTCTGGATGACATCGACCTGGTCGAGATCAACGAGGCCTTCGCCTCGGTGGTGCTCGCCTGGCAGAAGGAACTCGGCGCCGACCTGTCCAAGGTGAACGTGAACGGCGGGGCGATCGCGCTCGGACACCCCCTGGGGGCGTCGGGCGCCAAGCTGGCGGCGACCCTGCTTAACGAGCTCGAGCGCACCCAGGGTCGCTACGGACTGCTCACCATGTGCGAGGGCGGCGGGCTCGCCAACGCCACCGTCATCGAGCGACTGGGCTAATCAGCGATACCGGGTGGCGAGGAAGAACGCCGCGAACATCGCGACGAGTCCCAGGACGAGGTACCACGAGGAGACCGCGCCGGGCAGCACCGACAGGTAGTTCAGCGTGATCACGATCAGGCCGAACAGCAAGAGGTCGACGAGCATCCACGGATACCACAGCGGACTGTGGTTGGATTCGGGCGGGCGCGGGGCGGTGTAGCGGCCACTGCGCTCGGGCGCGGTGTAGCG
>JAJXXB010000191.1 GCA_021781315.1 Actinomycetes bacterium
GGCCTTCAGGCCGAGGCCGTGCACGACCATGGCCGCCGCCGCCTCGCGCACGACGTCGTTCTTGGTCGCGCGGCGCTTGCCGAGCGAGAGGTCGTAGTGCTCGAGCTTGATGTCGACCCCGAGCAGTTCAGGCGTCATCACCCGAAGCGCCTCGTCAAGGAGTTCCTGGCCGGTCTGGTCGCCGTCGCAGACGACGATGGTGGGGCGTTCTGTCATGGACCCATTCTCGCACGCCGTCGGTGCGCCCGCGGAGCCGACCGCGACTGCGCAACGTGGCGGCCGCCCCGCGAGACCCCCGACGATCGAGCCTGGCGCCCGGGCCTGCCTGAGTGTTCTCTTCGATCGACCAGTCAGTTAATGGTGCAGCGCCGGCGCGCTGTACCTACGATTGCGATTTGAGGGGGTTGTCGTGATCGACGAAGGGCAGCGCGCTGACACGTCGGCCGTGGCGCGTCCGCATATCCAGATCGTGCCGCTGCGCGGGCTGCCGATCGTGGGCGCGGCCGTGGTGTTCACTGCGGCGTCGGTCGCGGGCAACTGGCGCTGGGCCCTCATCTTCTGTCACGTCGTCGGCGGCGGGCTCTGGACGGCGATCGACCTCTTCGTGGGACTCGTCCTCGGGCCGATCATCGGCCGGCTGTCCATTCCGGCGCGCGCCGAGTTCACCGCCCGGTTCATGCCCAAGATGGTCATCATCATGCCGACCGTGGTGATGATGACCCTGGCCGCCGGCTTCCAGGTCGCCCTGCAGCTGGGCAACCTGGAAGCGGCGAGCATCAACCACGCGTGGCTGATCGTCTCATTCGTCGTCGTCGGGGTGATGGCCGTCATCGCGCTCGGCATCCTCGAACCGGCCAACATCGCGGTGCTGTGGGAGATGAACAAGCCGAGCCCGAACGGCGAGCTGATCGGACGGCTCATGAAGCGTTTCATCTACACGGCGGGCATCACCGGTGTGATGCAGGTGGCGACGCTGATCATCATGACGAGGGTGTCGTCGCGATGAGCGACCGACCGTTCCCACCCGTCGCCTGGCTGAGCACGGGCGCCCTCGCGCTCGTCGTGGCGGGCGGCATCATCATGGCCTCGTACGCGCCGCGGCGCCCGCCACTCATGGTGCCGACGGTGCTCTTCGTGGTCGCGGCCCTCGCGCTCGCGTCGGCCTGGGTCCTGCTCGGCCGTCACCGCCCGTTCGCGTGGCGAACGTTCCGCCGCGTGTTCCGCTGGGCGCTGCTCGCCTACGTGATCTCGTCGGGGATGATCGAGTTCGCCTTCGTGCGCGACCACACCCGCGGTGCGCCGCTCGTGGTGGTGTCGTGCCTGCTGTTCATCTTCGCGACCAGCGTGCCCACGACCATCGCGGTGACCACGGCCCGCTACGCCGAGGACTGATCAGCGCGGAACCGGTGGTTCCTTGGGCAGGCCCAGCACGCGTTCAGCGATGATGGTGCGCTGCACGCTCGACGTCCCGCCCCCGATCGTGAGGGCCGGCGAGAAGAGCAGGCCGAAGTACCACAGGCCGCCCTCGTCGCCGCCGACGCCGCCGGGACCGCGGCCCGCGAGCATTCCCGCGGTGCCGGCGAGGCGGTGGGCGAGCCGCATGACCACCTGGCCGTGGTCGTCGGCGAGCGCCTTGCGCACGCTCGCCTCGGGGCCGGGCTCGCGCCCGGCCACGGCCGACTGGACGAGGCGCTGGCGCAGCAGCCCCAGGATCTCGCCGCGGATCCAGCACTGGACGAGCTCGTCGCGCACCAGTGCGTCGTGGGCGATGGCCCGCTCGGCGACGAGCGCCACGAGCTGGGCGGCCGTCGGACCGCGGCCCCAGAGGGCCCCCTCGGCCGAGAGCGAGACGCGCTCGTTGCCGAGGGTGACCTTGGCGAGGCGCCAGCCGTCGTTCTCGTCGCCGATGAGGTGGTCGGCCGGGATGCGGACCTCGTCGAGGAAGACCTGGTTGAAGGTGTGCAGTCCCGTCATGTCCACGAGGGGCCGGACCGTCACGCCCGGGGCCGTCATCGGACACACGAAGTAGCTGATGCCGCGCTGGGGCGCGCCCACGTTCGCGGTGCGCGCGAGCAGGATGCCCCAGGTCGCCACGTGGGCGTAGCTCGTCCAGATCTTCTGGCCCGTGATGACCCACTCGTCCCCGTCGCGCCGCGCGCTGGTGGTGAGTGACGCGAGGTCGCTGCCGGCGTCGGGCTCGCTGAAGAGCTGGCACCAGATCGCCTCGCCGGCGAGCAGCGACGGCAGCCACCGCGCGCGCTGGGCGTCGGTGCCCGCGACGAGCAGCGTCGGGCCCGCCCAGCCGATGCCGATGGGATTGGACGGCCGGATGATGCCGGCCTCGGCCAGCTCCTCGTCGATGAGCAGCTGGGTCTGCGCGTCGGCGCCCAGTCCCCAGGGCGTCGGCCACTGCGGGGCGACGAGCCCCGCGTCGGCGAGGTCAGTGCCCGTGGGGTCGGGGTGCGCAGCGAGCCAGTCCCGGAGCCGCGCGCGCCGCTCGTCGGGCGGCGTCGACGCATCGAAGGGCGCGAGTGGCGCCATCGCCGCCGGGGCGTCGAGTCCGAGGTCGTCGGGCATGCTCATCGCCGACGCTAGTCCTGACCCGTCGGCGACGGCCTCGGCTACCGTGCAAGCGGGAGGGGCGATGGCACCATCGGCGGAGCGCAAGGAGGCGAGCGAGGCGACCGCGCGCCACCA
>JAJXXB010000124.1 GCA_021781315.1 Actinomycetes bacterium
GCGCTGCAACGAGACCATCGGCGGGCGCTACATGAACAACGGCGAGATCACCTTCACCGACTGCCGCGTGCCCGCGGCCAACCTGCTCGTGCGCGACGACGCGCTCGCCCAGGCCGGGATCTACTTTCGCCCCGGCAAGGTGCTGGTCGCGGCCAAGAGCCTCGGGATCGGTCTCGGCGCCTACGAAGAGACCGTCAGGTTCGTCCACGAGCGCGTCCAGGGAGGGAGGGTCCTCATCAAGCACCAGGCGGTCGCCTCGCGAATCGCCGACATGGCGACGCGCCTCGAGGCGGTGGGGGCCCTATTGCGTCACGCCGCACGGGCCGTCGACGAATACTCCCCCGACGCCGACGTGCTGTGCAACATGGTCAAGGTCTTCGCCTCGCACGAGATCGTCACCGTCTGTCAGCACGCGATGGAGCTGCACGGCGGCTACGGCGCGATGCTCGAGGTGGGCATCGAGAAGTACATGCGCGACGCGCTGATCAATCTGCACTCCGACGGCACCACCGACGTCTCCAACTTCAAGATCGTCAAGGCGATGTTCCCCGAGACCGCGGGACGCTACGCCGGACCGGAGGGATAAGGCCGGCGAACATTGGCTCTTCAGCTCGACGACGTACCCGCCGGCTCGGATTCGCGGTCGCCGAGCGCGCTCGCTACGTTGGGGTGAGGAGGTGTGACATGAGTGAAGCCACCAAGGGACTCGTTGCCGTCGCCGTCACCCGCGACGAGGCCCGGATCTGGTTGTCCGGCGTGGAGTCGGGATCGCGGCCCGAGACGCTGCACGCGCCCGACGAGAAGGAGCGCCATCACCACATCCGCGAGGCCCAGCACCACCGCGGGCACGACACCGACCACACCGACGTCGCGTTCTTCGAAGGACTGACCGACGCCGTGCGAGGGGCCAAGGAGATCATCCTGGTGGGCCACGGCACCGGCAAGGCGAACACCATGCTGCGCCTCGTGCAGTACTGGGAGCGCAAGCACCCCGACATCGCCCGAAGCGTCATCGGCGCGATCGACTCCAACCTCGACGCCATGACCGACGCCGAGATCGCCAAAGCGGTGCGCGAATGGTGGGACGAGCACCGCGAATTCGTATGAGCGACCGCGAGCACGGCTAGCTCGTGGCTCGATCGCGACATGCTCACGCGGTGTTGACCCTGCGCGTTGAGTTGACGGGCACCCGTCCCCTCGTGTGGCGCCGCGTCCTCGTGAACGCCTCGAGCACCTTCGAAGATCTTCACGGAGTCCTCCAGCTCGCCATGGGCTGGGAGGACTACCACCTGCACGAGTTCCGCGTCGGCGATCTGCGCATCGGCATCAACGACGACGAGGACGACGACGTGCCCCTCACCGACGAGGCCGGCGTCTCGCTCGGCGACCTCGTCGGCGTCGGCGGACACTTCGTCTACGAGTACGACCTCGGCGACGGCTGGATCCACGACGTCGAGGTGGAGTCCGTCGAGGAGGTCCCGCGCGCTCTGGAGCGCCCGGTCTGCGTCGGCGGCGAGAGAGCGTGCCCGCTCGAGGACAGCGGGGGCGTCGCCGGCTACGAGGAGCTCCTCCTCGTCCTCTCGGACCCCGATCACAACCGCTACGCAGAGTTCAAGCGGCGCGCCATCGACTTCGATCCGACCGCCTTCAGCCTGGCGGCCGTCAACGCCTCGCTCCAGCACCCGCGCTGAGCGACTGTCGTGACCTTGTCCCCTAGCGGCCCGCGGCCGGTGGGGGGAGGTTGAAGACATGGCCCATTGGCCCGCACCGGAGGTGACCGCCGCGTGGCGCCACCACGCACGCGACATCCTCGGTGCGCCCGGGGACTACGACGACCTGCTCGCGCGCATCGGCGAGCGCCGTCACGTCTTCATCGGCGAGGCCTCCCACGGCACCCACGAGTTCTATCGCGAGCGCATCCGTCTCACCCAGCGGCTCATCGACGAGCGCCACGTCACCGTCATCGGAATCGAAGGGGACTGGCCCGACGCCTACCGGATCAACCGCTACGTCCTGGGACTCTCCGACGACACCAACGCCGAGACGGCGCTACGCGGCTTTCGTCGCTTCCCGACCTGGATGTGGCGCAATCGCGACATGGTGGACTTCGTCGAATGGTTGCGTGCCCACAACGACGCGCGGGCCGATCCCGCGCAGAAGACTCGCATCTACGGGCTCGATCTCTACAGCCTGGGCGCGTCGATCGACGCGGTGCTCGACTACCTGCACCGCGTCGATCCCTCCGCCGCGGTTCGCGCTAAGGAGCGCTACGCCTGCTTCGACCACGTCGGCGCCGAGGGTCAGGCCTACGGCTACGCGCTGGCGACGGGTCGGGCCGACCCTTGCGAGGACGACGTCGTCGCCCAGCTCATCGACCTGCGAGAGCACGCCGCCGCCTACCTGCGCCGCGACGGGCTCGCCGCCGAAGACGAGCAGTTCTACGCTGAGCAGAACGCCCGCCTGGTGCACAACGCCGAGACCTACTACCGCGAGATGTACCGCGCGGAGGTCTCGTCGTGGAACCTGCGCGACCGCCACATGGCGGGCACCCTGGAGGCGCTGATCGCGCACTTCGACGCACGCTGGGCGCCGACCAAGACCGTCGTGTGGGCGCACAACTCGCACGTCGGCGACGCGCGCGCCACTGACATGTCACGTCGGGGCGAGACGAACATCGGCGCCCTCGC
>JAJXXB010000186.1 GCA_021781315.1 Actinomycetes bacterium
CGTCGCGGGACCTGATGACAGGTGGGCCCCTGATTTCCCCTTCGAGGGCGACCGCATCGCCGTCGGCTCCTTCGCGCGACACACCGCCGAGTACGGCGAGCAGCGACCCTTCGGCCACTACGTGATCGCGGGACTCGAAGACGGGCGCGTCATCGGTGGCATCGGCTTCCGGAGCCGCCCGACGAACGGTCGCGTCGAGGTCGGCTACGGCCTTGTTCCCTCGGCCCGCGGTCGCGGCTACACCGCTGAGGCGCTCACCGCCCTGCTCAACCTCGCGCGCGAGAACGGTGCGATCGTCGTCGAGGCAGAGACGACACCTGACAACGTGGCGTCACAACGAACGCTCGAGCGCGCCGGCTTCACTGTGGTCGGGATCGACGAACGCCTGATCCACTACGAGATCGCCCTGACAGGGCGACCTGACCGGTCATCGCGTCCCCGGGGATGGCACGACAGTCGGTGTGGGAACGGTTCGTTGGCGAGGAGTGGCGACTCGTCCCCCGTCCGTTCCCGTCCGGGACGCGACGACGGAAGGCCCCCGACGTCACCACGCCCATGACCAGCCCGACCGGCAGATCCGGTCGGCCGACTTAAGGGCGCCGGTCGAGCGCGTCGATGAGCGCGTCGCTTCGCCGACGAGCGACGAGCTCGACGGCGACGTCGATCGGTCCCACGTGGAACCGCTCGCCACCGGCGACACCGAGCACCTCGGCCGCGACGCCGGCCGCGCGGGCGCGCGCGAGCAGACCCTCGGGGTCGCCGGTCGCGACCACGTAGCGGCCCGGGAACTCACTGAAGAGCTCGGTCGCTCGGACGTCCTCCGCGCGCACCCCGACCGCGGTTGCTGAGGCGATCTCGGCGAGGGCGACGGCGAGTCCACCGCCCGCGACGTCATGAACCGCCGAGAGGCGCGCCGGTCCACCGGCGCAGATCGCCGATACCTCACCGGCGACGAAGGCCGCCGTGGCGGCCGCCTTCTCGTAGTCAATGTGCGGTGGTCGCCCACCGCGCCGCCCGTGCTGGGTCGCCCACCGGCCGCCCGCGAGCGGCTGGGGCCGCTCACCCGTGGCACGACGTTCGCCGAGGAGCAGGACCGCGTCGCCGGCGCGCCAGGCCCAGCCCGGCGGCGGCGCGACGAGGGTCTCCACGAGTCCGAGCAAGCCGATCACCGGGGTCGGGTCGATGTCGGCGCCGTCGCTCTCGTTGTAGAGCGAGACATTGCCGCCGATCACCGGCAGGGAGAAGGCGCGGCAGGCCTCGGCGAGCCCGTCGACGGTCTCGGAGAGCTGCCACATCACCTCGGGGTGCTCGGGGTTGCCGAAGTTGAGGCAGTTGACGACAGCCTTGGCGGTCGCGCCCACGCAGGCGAGGTTCGCGACGCCCTCGGCCACGGTCAGGGCGACCCCGAGCCTCGGGTCGAGCGCGCACCAGCGCGGGTTGGAGTCGGTCGTGAGCGCGAGGCCGCGCTTCGACGCGGGCAGCCCGGGGCCGGCCAGGCGCAGCAGCGCGGCGTCACGTCCGGGCCCGACGACCGTGTTCAAGAACAGCTGTGAGTCGTACTGGCGATAGACCCACGCCGGGTCGACGAGCAGCTCGAGCAGGTCGCCGGTCGGGTCGGTGATCGCGTCGTCGCTCGGGTCGTCGGCCCAGGTCACATCGAGGTCGGCCGGGCGCTGGCGCGGCCGGTCGTAGAGGGGGGCCTCGTCGGCCAGTGACTTCGCGGGCACCTCGGCGAGGACCGGTCCGTCGAAGCCGTCGCGCACGCGCAGCATCCCCACGCTTCGCCCGTCGGGGGTCACCTCGGGGGCGACCACGTGGCCGACGACGCTCGCGCGGACCTCCCAACGCACGCACAGCGCCTCGACGGCGGGCCAGTTCTCGGGGGTCACGATGGCGAGCATGCGCTCCTGGCTCTCCGAGGTCATGACCTCGTAGGGCTCCATGCCGGCCTCACGCAGGGGCACGGCGTTCACGTCCACGTCCATGCCCACGCCGCCGCGCGCCGCGGTCTCACTCGTCGCGCACACCAGTCCCGCGCCACCGAGGTCTTGGATGCCGACCGCGAGCCCGCGGTCGAGCAGCTCGAGGCAGGCCTCGATGAGTCGCTTCTCCTCGTAGGGGTCGCCGACCTGGACGCTCGGTCGCTTGGCGGCGTCGTCGGCCGACTCCGAGAATCCCGCCGAGGCGAGCACCGAGACCCCACCGATCCCGTCACGACCGGTCGTGGACCCGAGCAGGACCGCGAGGTTGCCCGGGCCCGACGCGATGCCGAGCACGAGCCGCTCCACCGGCAACGCCCCCGCGCAGAGCACGTTCACGAGCGGGTTGCCGGCGTAGGTCGGATCGAAGGTGAGCTCGCCACCGATCGTCGGCACGCCCACCGAGTTGCCGTAGCCCGAGATGCCCGAGACCACACCCTCGACCAGCCAGCGCTGGCGCGCGTCGTCGAGGTTGCCAAAGAAGAGCGGGTCCATCACCGCGAGAGGTCGCGCGCCCATCGTGAAGACGTCGCGCAGGATCCCACCGACGCCGGTCGCCGCGCCCTGGTAGGGCTCGATCGCCGAGGGGTGGTTGTGGCTCTCGATGCGGATCGCGACCGCGATGCCGTCGCCGGCGTCGATGACCCCGGCGTTCTCGCCGGGTCCGACGAGCACGTGCTCGGCCTCGGTCGGCAAGC
>JAJXXB010000267.1 GCA_021781315.1 Actinomycetes bacterium
GTCGGTTGCGTCGTCGAGGTGACCGCCCTCATCGTGCTGCGACTCCCCCCGTCGCTGCGGGTGCAGCGCACGAAGCTCGCCGCGGCCTGTGACGCCGTGGCCGCGCTCGCCCGCGGCGCGGCGACGGGCTCGGCGATCGCCGCGCTCGCCGTGGTCGACGACGCCGAGCGGGCCCTCGCCGCGCCGTCGCTCTTCGGGCGCACCGACGTGCGCGACCTGCGCGCCGTGCTCGACCAGGTGCGCCGGGTGCGTCTCGAGCTCACGACCATCGCCGGGCTGCGAGTGCGCCTACTCGAACGACTACCCGCGAGCACCGAGGAGCTGCGCGCGACGCGCCAGGCGGTCGCCGACGTGCTCGAGGAGATCGCCGTGGCGCTTCGCACCCAGCACAGCCCGACGTGGTCGGCCGCGACCGCCACCCTCGAGGACGGACTGCGCCGACTCGACGCGCTCGACGAGCCCCGCACCGACATCATCGTCGGCCAGTACGTCTCGCACCTCGCCGCCATCGGTGGCCAGTTGCGCTCGATGCGCCTGCTCGTGAACGAGCTCATCACCGACGAGTCGCCGCGCGCGCGCACCATCGCGACGCCGAGCTGGCAGCGCGCCGAGGCCGTCGACTGGCGCGGCGGGCTCACGGTGCTTCGCGACGCGATGCGACCGAGCTCCTCGGCGCTGCGCCACGCCGTTCGCCTCGCGGTCGCGGTGCCCGCGAGCGTGCTCGTCGCGTCCTGGCTCTCGCTGCCCCGGGGCTACTGGCTACCCTTCTCGGTCGCGGTGATCCTGAAGCCCGACTACAGCACCCTGCTCCGTCGCGGCGTTGGGCGACTGGTGGGCACCGCGATCGGTGCGACCGTCGCCACCCTCGTCGTGAGCGTCACGCACCCCGACCTCGCCTGGACCGCGGTGATCGTCAGCGCCTTCGCGTGGGCCGCGTACTCGACGTGGTCGGCCAACTTCTCGATCTCGATCGGGTTCATCACCGCGCTCGTGCTCACCCTGCTCTCGACCTCGCTGCGCGATCCCATGAGTACCGCACTCGACCGACTGCTGGACGTCGCCCTCGGCGGACTGATCGCGGTCATTTCCTACCTCGCCTGGCCGACGCCGTCGCGCGCGGGCGTCGCCGAGGCCCAACGGGACCTCTTCGGGACTCTGGACGACTACCTCTCGCTCACCATGGCCGTCGTCTCGTCCCAACCGGTCGACCCCGCGGCGCTCACCGAGTCGTCGCGGCTCGCGCGGGTCGCCTGGGCCCGCGCCGAGGCCGCCGTCGGCCGCTCGATCGAAGAGCCCAACGCCACGCGCATCGACCCGACCCAGGGCCGGGGGTTGCTCGCGGTGGCGCTGCGGATCCTGCGCGCGACTCACGCGTTGCGCATCGAGGCCGAGCGCGGGGCGCGCGTCGGACCCGACGAGGTCATGCTCGCCCTCGCCCGCGAGTACCGCGTGGCGCTCGCGCGACTGCGCGCGCAACTGGATAACGCGACGCCCGGTCCCCCGAGCGACCTGCGGCGGCGCTACGGTGACGCGAAGCGCCTCCTCGACGCGAACGGCGTCGCCCCGACGATCGCGAGCCACCTCGACGAGCTCGTGAACGCGATCAACACCGGAGCACACCTGACGGGACTCGCCACGCTGAGCGAACTGGCCTGATCAGACGCTGAGGATCTTGTCCACCCGTTCGGCGAGTCCGGCGTCGGTCGCGGCGTCGTACCCGGGCGAGTGGCGCGCGAGCAGGTGGCGGGCCGCGACCGGCTTACCGGCGTCGGCGAGGTAGATCGCCTCGGCGACGTAGCCGAGCCGGTCGAGGGCGTCGCGCAGGTGCCAGGCGGCGAACTCGCGGTCGTCGCGACACTTAGCGAGCCCCTCGAGGGCGATGGTGAGTCCGTCGTTGAGACCGGCCACGTCGCCCGAGACCAGCGCGCGCAGCCGTGACGTGGCCACCTCGAGCAGGGGCAGGCGCGCGAGGTCGTTGAGCACCTGGGCGGCGAGCACGTTGTGGGTGCCCTCCCAGGACTCGTAGACGATCGCGTCCCGGTAGAGCCGCGGCAAGACGCTGAACTCCTCGATCGTGCCGTTGCCCCCGAGGACCTCGATGCCGTCGCGCGCCACACTCGTCGCCTGGCGCGAGGTGAGGTACTTGACCAGGTTCACGAGCAACCGGTGCCAGTAGACGTCGTCCTCACTGGCGCGGCCCGCGTCGATCCGGTCTTCTACGTCAGTGAGCGCCATGACGAGCGCGAGCGCGCCGTCGGCCGTGACCGCCATGTCGGCGAGCGTGGTGCGAACCGCGGCGAAGCGCTCGATCGGCTGACCAAAGGCCTCGCGGTGCCGGGCGAAGGCGCGCGCCTCGAGAACGGCGCGACGCATGATCCCCGCCGCGCCGACCGCGGTCATCCACCGGCTCGTGTTGAGCACGATCGAGACCGCGGTGCGAAAGCCCTCCTCGAGGGGTCCGATCGGCCAGGCCCGCGCGCCGAGGAAGTCGATCTCGCCCGAGGCGAGTCCCCGCGTGCCGAGCTTGTCCTTCAGCCGTCGCAGCGCGAAGCCGTTGGGCCGGCCGTCGAGCTCGCGCGGCACGACGAAGCTCCCGAGTCCCGCGGTGCCCGCCGGTGCGCCGGGGACCCGCGCGGTCACGAAGAACTGGTCGGCGTCGGCGACCGAACAGAACCACTTCTCCCCGGTGATTCGGTAGGTCACGCCATCGCCGCTCGGCTCGGCCACGCACGCGTTGGCCCCGACGTCGCTGCCGCCCTGGACCTCGGTGAGGAACTGCGCCCCGCGGTCCGCGCGCGCGTAGTCCACCTCGAGCAGCGCCGGCAGGAACCGGTCGGTGACCGCCTCGTCGGCGCGGCGCCGCAGCGCCCGGGCGAGTCCGATGGTGCAGGTCGCCGGACAGGCGTGGCCGGCCTCGCCCTCGAGTGAGAGCAGGTAGAGCAGGGTCGCCTGTTCGAAGGCGCGACCCGGCTCGCCCGAGAGCGCCACGACCCCACTCGCCCACACCGCTTCACCGGCGACGTGGTAGGAGGGGTCGAAGTCGACGCGGTCGACGCGTCGCCCGATGCCGTCGTAGGGGGCGAACTCCGCGAGGTGCGCGCGCTGCTCGTAGCGCGCGGCCGCCGGGGCGACCACCGTGGTCATCGCCGCGGCGAAGGACGACGCGCGCCGCTCGAGCTCACCGAGACGCGCGCCGTCGAGGTAGCGCGCGAGTAGGCGACGAAGGAACGTGTCGGACTCGAAGGGATTGTCGGGGTAGGCATCGCGCCACGCGATGAGTTGGGCGCGCGCCTCGTCGTAGGTCATGGTTGCAGTATCGTCCGCTGCCCGCTACCGTGCCAATATACGAGATCAGGAGGACCATTGGACGTCGCCACCTTCGTAACCACCATCTTCGACGGGGAGTTGCCCGTGCGCATCGAGGCCTTCGACGGCAGTGCCGCCGGCGAGGCGCAGGCGCCCGTCACCATCGTCGTTCGCAACCGCGACGCGCTGCGCCGGGTGCTCACCCACCCCGGCGAACTCGGCCTCGCGCGGGCCTACGTCGCGGGCGACCTCGACGTCGAGGGCGACCTCGACGCGCTCGTCTCCCTCGAGGTCCCGTCCTTCGACCTGAAGCGCCACGTGCCGGCGATCCGTGCGCTCGCGCGCACCTTTGGCACCTCGATCTTCACCCCGCTCGCCCCGCCCTCGATCGAGGCGCGCAGCCGCGGCGCCATGCACTCGCGACGCCGCGACGCGCGATCGGTCACCCATCACTACGACGTCTCGAACCGCTTCTACGAGCACGTGCTCGGCCCGTCGATGACCTACTCGTGCGCGGTCTTCGCCACCTCCGAGGACTCCCTCGAGGACGCCCAGATCCGAAAGGTCGACCTCGTAGCGCGAAAGCTCGACCTCAAGCCCGGCGACCGCCTGCTCGACGTCGGCTGCGGATGGGGCACGATGGCCATCCACGCGGCGCGCGCCTACGGCGCGCGGGTCGTCGGCGTCACGCTCTCCAAGCCCCAGGCGACCTACGCGGCCGAGCGCGCGGAGAAGCTCGGGCTCAGCCACCTCGTCGAGTTCCGCGTCCAGGACTACCGCGACGTCGTCGACGGCCCCTACGACGCCATCAGCTCGATCGGCATGGTCGAACACGTGGGACGCCGTGGTCTGCCGGCCTACACCGACACCCTGACCCACCTCCTCGTGCCCGGCGGCCGGTTCCTCAACCACGCCATCGGCCGTCCGGCGACCCACGAGGACGACCCCCGACCCACGTGTCTCGACGACCTGCGTCACCATCTCGGCCTCGCGTTCGGCGCACGGCGCGGTGCAAAGACCGGCAGCGCCTTCATCGACCGCTACGTATTCCCCGACGGCGAACTGCACCAGGTGGGCGACCTCATCGGCCGCTTCCAGGACCACGGCCTCGAGGTGCGACACGTCGAGAGCCTGCGCGAGCACTACGCCATCACGCTTCGCCACTGGGTAGCGAACCTGGAGCGGCACTGGGGCGACGCCGTCGCCGAAGTCGGTGAGTCGCGGGCCCGCGTGTGGCGGCTCTACATGGCGGCCTCCGCGGTCGCCTTCGAGCGACACCACCTTGAGGTGCACCAGATCCTGATGGTCCGACCCGACCGGGGCGAGAGCCACCTGCCCTTGCGCCCGAGCTTCGAGCCACGCCCCGACGGGGACTGGATCTTCTGACACGGGGAAGAGGTCGTGCGGTCGAACGCGCTCGACCGCCGACGACGCCGTGACGCCACGCCCCACGGCCAACACGGATAACAGCTATACTATTGACTTTTACGTGGTCTTTCCGTCATAAAAGATATCATTATGACTCTCTGTCGTGCGTCTGACGGCACGTCTGCGATAATATCGTCATTATTCTGACCATACGGAGGTGGCGATGGCCGAACGAGCCGGCGAGCTGGAGGGAACCCTCGGCGACGCAGTGCGAGCGCTGCGTCTCGAGCGCCGACTGACCCAGTCAGAGCTGGCCGATCGCGCGAACGTGTCCCTCGGCGCCGTCAAGAACCTGGAGGCCGGACGGGGATCGAGCACCACCACCCTCGTGCGAGTCGTGCACGCCCTCGGCGAAGACGACTGGCTCGGCGGTCCTCGACCCGTTCGCCCGTCCTTTAATCCCGTGGACCTCGCCGACCAGCGTCGCGGGGCCCGTCGAGTCCCACGCCGGGTACGCCGTCCGGCCCAGTCGTGACCTACCGACCGGTCGATCTCATCGAGGTGTGGGCCTGGGGGCAACGCGTCGGCGCCGTCGCCGAGGACCCGAGCACCGGACGCTACGTCTTCGCCTACGCGCCCGAGTGGATCGCGTCGGGTGTCGAGCTCTCCCCATTGACGATGCCGGTTCGTCGCGACCCTTACGACATCGCGATGTGGCCGACGCTCGAACCCGCGTCGTTCCACGGCTTGGTACCACTGCTCGCCGACGCGTTGCCCGACGCCTTCGGCAACGCACTCGTGAACGCCTGGATGGCCGAGCACGACGTGCCCGTCGAGCGCATCACGCCACTGGACCGACTCGCCTACGCCGCGGACCGCGCACTCGGAGCGCTCGAGTTCCGCCCGCCGGCGACCGACAAGACGGCCGAGCCGATCGCGAGCGTCGCGCTCGCCGACCTCGTGCTCGCGGCGCGCCTCACGGTCAACGGCGAGCTCGCCGACGCCGCCAGCGCGCACGCGGCGATCCAACAGCTCATCCAGGTCGGCTCGAGCGCCGGTGGCGCCCGGGCCAAAGCGGTGGTCGCGTTCAACCCCGCGAGCTACCAGATCCACTCGGCCTTCGCCCCGCTCGAACCCGGCTTCGAGCACTGGATCATCAAGCTCGACGGGGTGAGCGACACCGGCATGGACGGCCACGGCGACGGACTCGGCACCAGCGCGCCCTACGGGCGCATCGAGTACGCCTACTCGCTCATGGCTCGAGCTGCCGGGCTCGAGATGGCGTCCAGTCTCTTGCTGTCCGAGGGTCCTCGCCGGCACTTCATGACGCGGCGCTTTGACCGCGAACCCGATGGCTCGCGACGCCACCTCATCTCACTCGGGGCTATGGCGCACCTCGACCACCGACAGGTAGGTGTCCACTCCTACGACCAGTACCTCCAGAGCGTGCGGGCACTCGAGCTCGGCCCCGACGCGCTCGCAGAAGCCTACCGACGCATGGTCTTTAACGTGGCGGCCGTCAACCGCGACGACCACGTAAAGAACTTCGCCTTCCTGCGGGGGCGAGACACCGGGTGGTCGCTCGCCCCCGCGTTCGACGTAACCCACACCTACAACCCCTCGAGCCCGTGGACGAGTCGACACAATCTGCGCGTGAACGGCAAGGTGGAAGCAATCACCCTGGCGGACCTGCGACTCGTCGGTGACCGTCAGGACGTGCCCGGCCACCGGCGCATCGTGCGCGAAGTCCTCGCCGCGCTCGAGAACTGGCCGCGATACGCCGACGAGGCCGAACTGGGTGGTGACGTCGTCGACGCCATCGCCGGCGACCTCGAACGGTTCCGCCCACGGTGAGACGAGCGACGAGCCCGACTCGGGTGACCCCGGTCGTCACGGTCGACCTCCGTCGAGTGGACCCGCGACGGGGCGCGGGAACTCTCAGCGAAATCTTGCCGTCCTCTTAGGTTGCCCCGTTACCGTTCCCGCGTGACCACGAGTGACCAGACGATTCCCCACCGGCGGCCCTCGTGGTCAACTATCCATCCCACGCGACGCCCCTCCAGCACCGAGCCGCGCCCACTCATCGCGAACGCCCTCGCGGCGCTCGCGGGACTCGGGCTCGGCGTCGTGCTCGCGTTCTACCTCGCCAACGAGTCCGTCGCCGCGCTCACGTCGCCGGGTGGCTGGTTCCTCGCGATCGGGCGCCTGAGCGCGTTCGTCGGTACCTACCTGTTGATCGTGATGCTCGTGCTGATCGCGCGGGTGCCCGGCCTCGAGCGCGCCGTCGGCCAGGACCGGCTCGTGCGCTGGCACCGGCGCCTCGGACCCTGGCCCGTGTCGCTCATCGCCCTGCACGTCGTGACGATCACCGTCGGCTACGCCGAGCTCGCCCACAACAGCGTCCTCTCCCAGGTGGCCACCTTCGTCCTGCACTACCCCGACGTGCTCGCCTCGGCCGTCGGCTTCGGGCTGCTCGTGATGGCGGCGGTCTCCTCGCACCGCCTGGCGCGCCGCGCGATGCGCTACGAGACCTGGTGGGTCGTGCACCTCTACACCTACCTCGCGATCGCGCTCGCCTTCACCCACCAGATCCGCGTCGGGGTCCCGTTCCTCACCCACGTGGCCGCGCGCAACGCCTGGATCGTGCTGTGGGTCGCGACCGCGCTCGTCGTCCTCGCCTACCGCGTCGTCGCGCCGCTCGCGCGCAATTGGCGCCACCAGCTGCGCGTCACCGAGGTCGTCGAGGAGGCACCCGGCGTGCACAGCCTCACGATCAAGGGCCACGAGCTCGAACGCCTCGCGGTCGCCGGTGGCCAGTTCTTCCAGTGGCGCTTCCTCACCCCCGGCCTGTGGTGGCACAGCCACCCGTACTCGCTCTCGGCGATGCCCCGGCCGCCCTTCCTGCGCGTCACCGTGAAGGCGATCGGCGACCAGTCGCGCGCGCTCGCCCACGTGCGCCCCGGCACCCGCGTCTTCGCCGAGGGTCCCTACGGCACCTTCACCCACCACGCGCTCAACACCCGCCGCGCGGTACTGATCGGCGCGGGCGTGGGCGTGACCCCGCTGCGCGCGCTGCTCGAGGACCTGCCAGGCGACGTCGCCGTCAGCGTCATCGTGCGCGCGTCACGACCCGAGGACCTCGTGCACCGCGACGAGATCGCCGCACTCGTCGAGGCGCGCCGCGGCCAGTTCCACGAGCTCATCGGTCCGCGCCACCACGTGCGCTTCGACGCGCGTCACCTGCGGCGCCTCGTGCCCGACATCGCCCAACGTGACGTCTACATCTGTGGTCCGGACGGTTTCACCGAACTCGCCCACGACGCGGCGACGCGCGCCGGGGTCGCGCCCGAACACGTCCACGTCGAAGCCTTCGCCTTCTAATACAGCATGCGTCCTACGTTCAAACACACCGAATTGCCGTGGCCGACTCAACGAGCTCGGCACGTGTCCCCCGTCCAGACGACCAGGAATCCCTGGCGCTACCCGGCTCCCTCTCCGGGCCCTACCTCGTTCGAGGCTTGGACACGTGACGAACGGCTCGTCGCGTGTTTCACGGTGCGGCATTCGTGCCACCGGAGCGACGCACGTTCATCTCCAACGGTACGCACCCCGTGGAACACCGCACCCATCGACCAGGTCCTCGACATGAGGACATGGAACACACACCCGAAGGAACACCGATGAAACGAACCCCCCTCGTCCTCGCGAGCACCGTCGCCGGTCTGACCGGCGTCGCCGTCTTCCATTCGACACCGCAGAAGGTCGTGCTCTCGGCCCTCAACGCAACCGCCGCGACGACCCCGACGACGGCGAGCGCGGCCCCAACCCCGAGCGCTGGGGCGACCCCGACGACGAGCGCGACGACGGTTACCCCGACGACGACCCCGACCGCTGCGGCGACCCCGACGACGAGCGCGACCGCTGCGGCGGTTCCCTCGACGACCTCAACGGTCGTTGCGGCCAGCGCGAGTCGCAGCGCGACCGGTCCGGTCGTCAACTACTACTACGGCCAGCTCTCGGTGAAGGTGACCGCGAGTGGCACGAAGATCACCGGCATCACGATCGCCACGTTGAGCGACGGTGGCAATCCCTACTCCGCCTACGTCGACCACGCGTCGCTGCCGATGCTCCAGCGCGAGGCGATGTCCGCCCAGAGCGCCAACATCCAGGGCGTGTCCGGTGCCAGCTACACGAGCGCCGGCTTCGCCCAGTCACTCCAGGGTGCGCTCTCCGCGCTCAAGCTGAAGTAGCGATGACCACGAACGCCCCGCACACGCGTCACCAGCGCATCGAGGTCATGGGCACGGTCGTGACCATCGACCTCTACGGTGACGGTCCCCTCCAGACGCCCGAGGTCGACGCCGCGATCACCGAGACCGAGGCCGTCCTGCACCGAGCAGACCGGACCTTCAGCACCTGGCGGGCCGACAGCCCGATCAACCGGCTCCGCCGCGGTGAGATCGCCCTCGGTGAGGCCCCGAGTGAGGTGGCCGACGTCCTCGACGGGTGTCGACTCGCGAAAGAGGTCTCGGGCGGGTGGTTCGACCCCTGGGCGATGCCCGGCGGCGTCGACCCCACCGGCTACGTGAAGGGCTGGGCCGCCGCGTGCGCCCTTGAGGCCCTGCGTGTTCCCGGTGTGACGGGCGCGATGGTGAACGCCGCGGGCGACATCGCGAGCTTCGGGGGTGTGGGCGGCGTTGCCTTTCGCGTCGGCGTCGTGCGCCCCGACGCACCGGAGGCGCTCGCGTGCGTGGTGACCCTGCGCGGTTCGATCGCGACCTCGGGGGACTACCTGCGCGGGTCCCACCTCCGTAACCCCTTCACCGGCGAGGCGACCACGCGGGTCGCCTCGGCGAGCGTCACCGGTCCGGACCTCGCCCTAGCCGACGCCCTCGCGACCGCCCTCGCGGTCGGCGGGGACGAGGTGCTCGCGCGTATCGAGCGCCTCGAGGACTACGAGGCGCTCACCATAGGACTCGACGGGGTGCGGGGTTGGACGACCGGCTTCGCCTTCGCCGAGACGCACAATCGCACCGGCACACGGACGACGCAGTGACGCCTCGGAGTGACAAAGGACCTACCCGTCGTTCCGTGAGGGGCCAGTAGCCTCAACGCGTGACACAGGGACGGATCCTCGCGGCCTCGATCGAGGAGCTCGAGACCCAGGGGATCACCCGCTACCGCGTCAAACGCGTGGCCGCCGCCGCCAACGTCTCGGTCTCCCTGCTCTACAGCTACTTCGAGGACCGTGAGGGACTGCTCGCGGCGACCATCGTGCGCCGCTACCGCGACGAGGTGCTGCGCACCGCCACCCACTTCACCGCGCCGCTCGTGGGCGTGACGACGCCCGAGGGCATGCGTGCGGCCATGCGCCAACTCATCGACGACGCCGAGCTCCCCGAGCGCTATCGCTCGCGCGGACTGCGCATCGAGAGCTTCTCCTTCGCGCGCCATAACCAGACCGCGGCCGACGGGATCGCCGCCGCCCAACGTGAGGCCGGTAACTACATCGTCGGGCGCGTCCAACCCGTCGTCGACCGCGGCCTGCTCCCGGACGGCATGAGCGCGGCGTCCTTCGCGCGGATCTGGTACGCGCTCTTCTTTGGCCAGGTCGCCCTCGAGGGCGATCACTCGCTCGCCGCGACACCCGATGAGTGGCGCGAGTCGCTCTTCGCGATCGCCGAGGCCATGATCAGGCGTTCGCCCGACTGACCCGTTCGCGACGGCGCAGGCTTCCCCCGAGCTCGTCGATCCACAGGAAGAGGCTGGCGCCGTAGGCGAGCTCGTAGACGGTCTCACCCGCCAGCAACCAGGGGAAGGACCAGTCGGGCAGGGACGCGGCGGCGAGCAGTCCGCCCGCGAGCTGGATCGAGAAGACGACCCACGAACCGGCTCCCCCGCGACGACGAACGAGCGAGATCGTGGCTGCGCCCTGGGCGAGGGCCATCGCGACGCCGACCGTCATGTGCGCCCAGTTCCAGACGGGGCCCTCGTTGTACGGCGTGGCGAGCAGGAGTGGCAGGCCGATCGCGACGGCGCGTGCGCCGCGCACCGCGGTCGCGGGCGCGCTCGCGTCGCGCAGCCAGTTCGAAGCGCTGTAGATCCCGATGCTCGCCGCGGCGTAGCCGACGATGACGAGCACGATGGTGCTCGGATCGACCCCGTAGAACGAGATGCCGTCCTTGTTCGCGGTCACGCTGTGGTTGATCGCGATGCACA
>JAJXXB010000084.1 GCA_021781315.1 Actinomycetes bacterium
CAGCGGCGGCAACTCCCAGTGGCTCGGTAGCGCCGGCACGTGGGGAGTCGAGCGCACCAGCGTCGCGGGTTCGTCCTCGACTTCCTCGTGGACGTGCACGCCGTCGTCGCCGTAGGGGTCCTCGTCGAACGGGGCGTACTCGTCGTCGACGTCGTCGGTGACCAGTGGCTCGAACTCGTCGACGTCCGGTGGCTCCGCCGACTTGGCCCGGCTCACGCGTCGCGCGCTGGTCGTCTCGGCGTCGCCCAGGGTGTCGGGCGTTTCACTCGAGCGCTCGCGCCACGCCGCGAAGATCTTGCGACCGAGCAGGCGAGCGAGAGCGGCCCCCATGGCCACCAGGGCCTTGAGCCCCACGCCCGTCAGGACGATCGTGGCGACCAACAAGAGTGCGACGAGAACGATAAGCGCCCCCGCGATTCCCAGGGCGTGCAACAGGCCACCACCGACGATCGCGCCCACCCAGCCACCGCCGTGGGCCAGCTGCGCGCTGCTCGCGTGCAGACCCGGATGTCCGCCCGCGAGGAATCCCAACCCGCACAGTCCCAACAGCCCCAAGACCAGACCCCAGAGGATCCGTCGACGATCGACGTCGATGCGCCCCCAACCCAGGCCGACGCCGAGACCCACGACGATCACCGGCAGGGCGAATCGACCAACGCCCAATAACGACGAGAGCGCCCGGGAGAGTCCGCGGCCCACCGGCCCCAGCGCGTGCGCTTCGGACAGGGCGACGAACAACCCCAGAACGATCAGCAGGACGACCCACACGTCGCGTTCATGGCGTCGCCACAGGGTGGGCGCGGCGGGAGCCGGCTTCGTCGACTTCGACGACCGGCTCACCGGCTTCTTCTGATGTCGACCACTCGCCACAACCCCCCAACTTACTTTTGAAGTTCGCGGCCAACGCGCCACTCGGTAGGCTTCTGCGGTGACCCGTTCCCCCCTGGCGCACTCAGTAGAGCTCGCCGCACGCTTGGGCGCGGTCGCTGCCGTGTGCGAGATCGTCGAGACGACGCCGGTGTCACCCTCGTTGACCGAAGTCACCCTGCGGGGCCACGCCAGCGCCGTGACCGGTCAGCCCGGCAATGACGTCATGGTCCTGGTGGGAGCGAGCGACGAGCACGTCGTGCGCCGGCGCTACAGCGTTCGCCACGTGGCCCGCGAACGCGACGAGTTCACGTTGTGGGTCACCACCGGCCACGACGGTGACGGCGCACGGTGGGCGACGGCCGCCGCGCCCGGCGACCACGTCGACGTCATCGGACCGCGCGGCAAGATACTGCTCGCCGAACACGTTGACTGGCACCTCTTTGTGGGCGACGTGAGCTCCCTGGCCGCCTTCTATCGCATGGCCGAATCTCTCAGCGCACCGGCCCAGGCCCTCTTCGTCGTTGAGATCACCCATCCCGAGGACGCCCTCACCACGAAACTCGCCGACGGCGTGGCCGTGACCGGCGTGTTCGTGGATCGCGCGGAGCGCGCACCGAACGACCCCGCGGGACTGCTCAGCGGGCTGGCCGCCCTGACCCTGCCCGCGGGGCGCGGACACGCCTATCTCTTCGGCGAGTTCGCCGTCATGCGCGCGCTCCTTCGCCCACTCGCCGATCGCGGCATTGAGTCCTCGGACGTGTCGTCGAAGGCGTTCTGGCGAGCCGGTCGGCCCAACGCCGCTCACGGTGAGCCCGTAAAGTCCGACGACTGAACCGCGCGTCGGACGTTCCCATCGAAGGGAGCCAGAAGTCGCAGTGATACAGTCAACCCTGACGCGACGGCTGAAATCGATGTACTCGCCTGCGCAGAGGACGACACGATGACCTTTCGGATTGCGGTGGATGCGCTGAGGCGACGGTCCCGTGACGCCGAAACGTTTCCCGCCCCCTCCGCCAAGGCCGCGGCCGCGGCCTCCCTGCACGGTTCGCTGCAGATCCGCCACGTCGACGCCGGGTCCTGCAACGGTTGCGAGCTCGAGCTCTCCTCAGCGTTCTCGCCCGTCTACGACGTCGAGCGATACGGGGTGCGCCTGATTGCGTCGCCCCGCCACGCCGACGCACTCGTCGTGACCGGCCCGGTGACCCACAACCTGCGCGAGCCGCTCCTCAAGACCCTGAGTGCGATGCCCGAGCCCCGACTGGTGATCTCCCTCGGCGACTGCGCGCGCGACTGCGGTGAGTTCCGCGGCGCCTACGGCGTCGCCGGCTCGGTTCACGAGATCGTCGCCGTCGACGCCCACATCCCCGGCTGCCCGCCTCGGCCGAGCGAGATCGTCAGCGTCCTTCGAACCTTCACCGGCCAGTGACGATCCTCTTCGCCGGGTTCCTCGCCTCAGCCGGCGCCGCGGCGTTGGCCGGCGCACTGCTGCCACGGCGAACTCGCGTCCTCGCGAGCGCACTGCTGTTGATGACTGCGAGCGCGTGCGCCCTGGGCCTGGCGGGGCGCGTCCTGTCGTCGGGCTCGGACTTCACGTGGTCGCGCGCGACGCTGTTGCCCCTCGGAGGTCTCGCCCTACGACTCTCGCCCCTGGGCGCCCTGTTCGTGATCCTCTCGGCGCTGGTCGCCGCGGCCTCGAGCCTCTACTGGACCGGCTACGCGCACCACTCGCTCAGCGCGCGCAGCGCGGCGACATCGTTTTCGCTCTTCGTTCTGGGGCTGCTCGCGGTGCCCATGGCCGGCAAC
>JAJXXB010000192.1 GCA_021781315.1 Actinomycetes bacterium
CCTGATTCCTTACGGCGAGGTGATCACCTACGCCCAGCTCGCAGAGCGAGTGGGTCGACCCAAGGGCTATCGCGCCGTGGGTCAGGCCAACGGCCGCAATCCGCTCGCGATCATCGTGCCGTGCCACCGCGTGGTCGCGAGCGACGGCCTCGGCGGCTACGCCGGTGGCCTCGATGTCAAGAGCGCGCTCTTGACTCTCGAATCGCGCACGCTGGCTCTCGCCTAGAGCTTGAGGGGTCCCTGCTCGGCCTCGCTCAGCCCCGAGAAATCGGCGGTGCCCGATGGTGCCGCGGGCACCATCGATGACGCGATGAGGCCGATCACCAAGATCGCAATCGCCGCGTAGGGGGCGTAGACGAGCGGCGCGGTCACCTTGTAGATGGCCCCGAAGATGGCGGCGGCCGTCACGATGATGCCGACCGTGCTCGCCGAATAGAGCTGCCACGACTTGTCCGCACTCTTGAGACCGCGCAACGCGCCCACCGAGATCAGCAGGTAGATCACCGCGATGGCGAACCCGCCGTAGGTTGAGAGGAAGTAGAACATCGACACGTATTCCGGCGACTGGGGCAGCGCGAACAGTGTCGAGGTGAGAACCAGGGTGATCACCACCGCGTAGACGACCACGACGAAGTTGCTCGCCCCAAGCGGCGTCCCGTGACGCGAGATCTTGGTGAGCGCCTTGGGCATGCGCGAGTCGCGCGCCAGAGCGAACACGCCGCGCGAGGCCGACGTGGCACAGCCGATCAAGACGGCCATCATGTCGAAGACCACCACGAGCTCAATCAGACGACGTATCGCGACCGAGGCGAATCCACCCTGGCTCGCCGGCCCGGCCAGCCCAAAGAGCGGCGCCGTCGCATTCTTGCCCAGCAGGTTGAGGCTGAAGTGATAGCCACTCACCTGGGCGAAGGAGCCGATCACGTAGAACCCGGCGATCGCGAGGACCGAGATCAGCACCGCACGCGGGATGTTGTGGTGAGGGTCGCGCGTCTCCTCGCCGAGGTTGGCCGAGGTCTCAAAGCCGGTGAAGAGCAGGACCCCGTAGAGGACGCCGAAGAGGACTCCCTTCCAGTGGGTGGGCGAGCCCGACGGCGAGAACGCCGTTGCCACGTGGTGGATCCCTCCGCTCTTGCCGATGACGAAGATCGAGAAGATCAGCACCACCGTCACCGAGGAAAGCGCGAGCACCA
This sequence comes from Actinomycetes bacterium, assembly GCA_021781315.1. Next base: position 1,194 of record JAJXXB010000192.1, read on the forward strand.
GCTGGGCCCGGGTTGAGATCATCACGCCGAAGAACAGAATCGCCGCCACCATCGCGAGCAACAACACGTCCCAAACGATGTAGGAGAACGGCGCCACATTGAACTCGGCCTGGAGCGTGTCGTGAATCGTGCCGCCGATGATCGGCAGAATGCCCGCTCCGAGCGCCAGCATGCCCGTGTAGTAGAGCCAACCGGCCGCCGTGCCCACCCGGCCACCGAGGCCGTCGGTGACGTAGTCATAGAGCGATCCCGCCGCCTGGATCTTGCGCGTGTACTCGGCGACGATCCAGCCGAGGCCGAAGACGCCGATCGTCGCGATCACCACCGCGAGCGGTGCCGCATTGCCGGCGCCGTTGCCCGAGGCGTTCATGCCCACGAGCAGTGGCACCAGGAAGGCAATGGAAAAGACTGGGCCCATCAGACCGACCGACTGGGCGATCGTGTCGATCAGTGTGAGCTGGCGCTTGCCACCCAGAGTTGTTTTTGCCTGCTTTGCGTCGGCCATCGATCCCCCGCCATGTCGCTACTGCCAGGCCCCCCGGCCGTGGCCGAAAATGTACGGGGTCAAACGAGATGCGTCAAGGATCGCGATTCTCAGTTTCTTACTTTTGACATGCGCGCGACCGCCTCGTCCACCAACCAGGTGAACGTGGGATCAGGATGACCCAGCATCTCGGGGTGCCACTGCACGGCGAGGATCGAGCCGTCGGGCGTCTCGACGCCCTCGACGACACCGTCGCTGGCGCGCGCGGTCACGATGAGCCCTTCACCCACGGTCTCGACCGTCTGGTGGTGCAGCGAGTTGACCGACCAGGTCGCGGGCAGGATCGACGCGGTGCGCGTGCCCGGCTCCACGGCCACCTCGTGGGTCGGAGTGCGACCGTCAACGTCCCACTGTGGGTGTCCGGCCCCCTCGTCGAGTTCGACGTGCTGGTTCAGCGTGCCCCCGAGGGCAACGTTGAGCAGTTGGAATCCCCGACAGATCGCCAGAATCGGGAGATCCACGCGTCGCGCGGCGCTAAAGAGCGCGAGCTCCCATTCGTCGCGCTCGCGCTCAACGGAGCCCAGGTTGACGTCGGGCTCGGCCCCGTACAGTTCGGGGTCGACGTCGGCGCCCCCGGAGAGGACCAGACCGTCGAGGCGCTCAACGAGCGCGTCGACGTCCGCGTCGCGCGCGAGCTCGACCGGCAATCCCCCGGCCAGGGCCACCGAGCGGGGGTAATCGGTGAAATGCAGGTCGAAGTGCAGGTCGTGCATGGCGAAGGGCACGTGGTGTCCGAGCGCGGTGGCCGGCCAGCGACGGCCCGTGATGCCGATGAGAGGTTTTCCCATTGGTTCAATATACGGGTACGCCTACGCGTGTGCTGTAATGGCGAAGTCGTTTGGGTTCAAACCACGGCCAGGAGGGGACTGTGTCTGAGCACTTGTTGGACATCACGGATCATGACGTCTACGTCAACGGCGTGCCGCACGAGACCTTCGCCTACCTTCGCGAGAACGATCCCGTGCACTGGACACCCGAGATCGACGGCCGCGGCTTCTGGTCGGTGACGACCCACGCCGACGTGCTGAACGTCTCGCGCACGACCGAGACGTTCTCCTCGCGCCAGGGCATTCGCCTGGAAGACATGGACGAGGAGGAGACCGAAGCCCGGCGCACGTTGATGGAGATGGATGCGCCCGAGCACACCCGACTGCGCCGTCTGGTGAGCCGTCCCTTCGCCCCCAAATCCGTCGCCGCTTACGAGGACGTGGTGCGCGAACTCGCCGCCGAAGTTCTCGACGCGCACCGGGGCGAGACACACTTCGACTTCGTGCGCGGCGTGGCGCGCGAGCTGCCCATGCGCATGCTCGGACGACTGCTGGGTCTGCCCGCCGACGACCTCGAATGGCTGGTGAGTCGCGGCGACGCGCTGATCGGCAACACCGATCCCGACTTCACCGACTACGTCGTCGACCAGGTGGACACCTCGCAGTACCGGCTGCTCCCCTTTCGCAGCCCCGTCGCCCTCGAACTCTTCGAGTATGCGACCGAGGCTCTCGCCCAGCGGCGGATCAACCCGACCCACGACGTACTCTCCGCCCTGCTCGAGCCGACCGCGGACGGCGAGTCCCTCGACGACCTGGCGCTGAAGAACTTCTTCACGTTGATGGTGGCTGCCGGTAATGACACGACGCGCTACTCGATGACCTCGGGACTTCAGACGCTCATTGAACGGCCCCAGCTGCTGTCGGCGCTTCCCACGATGACCCTCGATCAGCGCAAGGCCCTCATCGAGGAGATGCTGCGCTGGGCGAGCGTCACGATGCACTTTCGCCGCACCGTTACCCACGACACCGAACTGCACGGCAAAACACTGCGCGCGGGTGACAAGGTCGTCATGTGGTTCGTCTCGGCCAACTACGACGAGTCGCACTTCGATTCACCGTACGTCTTTGACCCTGAGCGCACGCCGAACGACCACGTGACGTTCGGGCTGCACAGCCCGCACCTGTGCCTGGGGGCGCACCTCGCGCGCCTCGAGATGCGCGTGCTCTTCGAAGAGATCGCCGCACGGTGGTCAGCGGTCGAGTCCGCCGGAGAGAACGAGCGGTTGCGCTCGAACTTCATCAGCGGGGTCAAGAAGATGCCGATCGCCGTCACCTGGCGTTGACGCTAGAGGAACGGCAGGTACTCGCGCAGCTCCCAGTCGGTGGTGGCCGCCAGGTAACGCTCCCACTCGGAGCGCTTGACCGAGAGATGCTGGGAGACGAGGTCCGCGCCGACCGCCTCGACCAGGTCGCGGTCGGCCTCGAGGGCGTCGAGGGCCTCGGCCAGCGAGTGCGGCACGCCGATCGTCGCCTCGATCGTGTCGAGGCCGTTACCGCCCTCGGGCGCACCCGGATCGATGCCACCCTTGAATCCAAGCAGCGACGCCTGCAGCACGGCCGCGATCGAAGTGTGCACGACGGCCCCGCCATCGCTGAGACGGTGCTCTAAGCGTGCGGCTGGGCCGCGCTCGCCCGGAATGCGGATCGTCGCGCCGCGGTGGTCGTAGCCCCAGTTGGCCCAGTATCCCGAGAGTGACGCCGGCCGCAGTCGCTTGTAGGCGTTCACGGTCGGCGCGCAGAGTCCCGCGAGGCTCTGGTGGTGCGCGAGGAGTCCGCCGATCACGTTCTTCGCCAACGTCGAGATCCCGTCGGGCTGGTCCGCGTCGTTGATGACGTTAGCGCCGGTCACGTCGGTGAAAGAGAAGTTGATGTGCAGGCCCGATCCGCCACGATCCGAGAGCGGCTTGCCCATGAACGTGACCAGGAGTCCCATGCGGTGGGCCACTTCGCGGGCCAGCACCTTGAAGAGAAAGCCCTCGTCGGCCGCGCGCAGGGCGTCGGCGTAGCGCAGGGTGAACTCGAACTGGGGCGTGTCGTACTCGGAGTTGACCGATTCGAGCGGGATCTGGGCCTCGGAGCAGGCCTGCCAGATGGCGTCGACCAGTCCGTGGGGATCGACCGCCGGTCCGGTGCCGTAGACGAAGGCACCGGGGGTGTCGAGGGGCCGCCAGCCGCCGTTGCCGTCGGGGGCGAAGACGTAGGCCTCGAACTCCATGCCCACGTGGGCCTCGTAGCCCAGAGCGCGCCAGTCGGCGACCGCCTTCTTCAACGCGCTCCGCGGCGCCACCGAGACGGGCTGGCCCTCGCGCACGAGGTCGGCGACCACGACGCGCGTATTGGCCTCCCAGCCGGGGCGCAGCTCGGACATGTCGTAGACCGCTTCGAAGTCGGGCAGTCCCTCGTTCCAGTAGCTGCCGACCGTCTCGGGCGTCATGCCGCGGTCGTATCCCAGCGACCAGGTACCGGTGCAGTGGTGCGTGCCGCGTTCGGCCAGGCTCGCCGGCACGTACTTGCCGCGGGCCAGTCCCAGGTGATCGGGCCACAGGACCCGTACGCGATCGAAGCCGTCACTCATCTAAGACCCCCCTTACTGACGTTGGCGAACGTAGCACGCTCTCGACGACCGATTTGTAACATGGGGGAATCATTTGATCACAAACGATCTGGGGGGCCGTGGAGCATCGTCGCATCTTGTTGGAGGGCAACGTCGTCGACGTCGTGCGCGACGGCGACGACCTCGTCGCGCCGGACGGGCGACGCGTGCGCGCCGCTGACGCCACGCACTTGAGCCCGGTGACGCCGACCAAGATCTTGTGCTGCCACCTCAATCACATCAGTCGCGTGCGCGAGTTCGGAATTGGACTGCCCCCCGCGCCCACGTGGTTCCACAAGCCCATTTCAGCGATCAACTCCCACGGCGGCGCCGTCGTGCGGCCTGCGAACTGCCACTACCTCAACTACGAGGGCGAGGTGGCCATCGTGATCGGTCAGCGCGCACGCAACATCGCCCTGGCCGACGCCGCGCACTACATCGCCGGCTACACGATCGCCAACGACTTCGGACTCCACGACTTTCGCGACACCGACGCCGGCTCGATGTTGAGGGTCAAGGGTGCCGACACCCTCGCGCCCCTCGGGCCGGGACTGGTCACCGATTGGGACTTTCACTCGAAGTACCTGCGCACCTACGTCAACGGCGAGTTGCGCCAGGACGGCTCCACCGACGAGATGGCCTGGGACATGCACTACCTGGTGACCGACCTCGCCCGACTCATCACCCTTGAACCCGGCGACGTCATCCTCTCCGGCACCCCGGCCACGTCACGGCCGGTCGAGCCGGGCGACGTGGTCACGGTCGAGGTCGAGGGCCTGGGCGCTCTCACCAACCACGTCGTCGCCTCGCCCGCTCCCGTCAGCGACGAAGTAGGAGCCCAGCCCACCGCGAGCGAAGAGGTGCTCTCCACCGCGTTCGGTGGCGAGTGGGAGTTTCGTGGACAGCGTCGGCCCCTGCCCACGGATCGCTCCGCCCTCCCCTACCCCCGCGTGCACCCGAAGTTCGAGTCATGAACGGAAAGCGCGTCGACGTCGCGGGCGTAGCGGTCGCCACGGGTCACTTCATCAACGGCGCGCGCGTCGACTCGAGCCGCACGTTCGAGGATCGTTCGCCGTTGGATTGGAGCGTGAAGCTCGCCGACGTCAGTCGCGGCGACGCGTCCGACGCCGACGCCGCGCTGCGCGCCGCCCTCGGTGCCTTCCCGGCCTGGGCGGCGAAGACCGCCGACGAGCGGGCCGCGTATCTGCACCGCCTCGCCGATCTCATCGACGCGAACGTCGAGCGCCTGGCCGCGGTCGAGTGTCTCGACATGGCGATGCTGCTCGAGAGCCTGCAAAAGCGGGTCATCGCACGCGGCGCGCGCAACTTTCGCGCCTACGCGGACCTGGCGGTCGACTACCACTCGCGCCGCTGGGACTCCAACGGCACCCACAATGCCGTCTTGCGCATGCCGGCTGGTCCGACGGTCGTCATCACGCCCTGGAACGCGCCCTTCATGCTCTCGACGTGGAAGTGCGCACCCGCCCTCGCCGCGGGCAACTCGGTCATCTTGAAGCCCGCCGAGTGGGCGCCGCTGAGTTGCTCGGTGTTGATGGACCTCGTCGACGAGGCCGGCTTTCCGCCGGGGGTCTTCAACCTCGTCCAGGGCATCGGTGAAGAAGTGGGCGCCGAACTGGTCGCCGATCACCGGGTGCGGCGCATCTCCTTCACCGGCTCACCCGAGACGGGTCGCGCCATCGGCGTGGCCGCGGCGCGCAACCTCACCCCCTTTACCGCCGAGCTCGGCGGCAAGGGGCCCTTCCTCGTCTTCGCCGACGCCGACCTCGACGCCGCCGCCGCCAAGGCCGCGGTGATGTACGACGACGCGGGCCAGGTGTGTCTGGCCGGCACGCGGCTGCTGGTCGAGTCCTCCGTGCGCGAACAGTTCCTCGCCCGCTTCGAGGCCGCGAGCGCGGCCCACGTCCTCGGCGACAGCCGGGACCCGTCGACGACCGTCTCGCCGCTCATCCACCCCGAGCACCTGGCTCGTGTCGAGGGCTTCGTCGAGCGCGCCCGCGTCCACGGCGACCGGATCGTCTTTGGCGGCGAGCGCCTGCGCGAGGAAGGCCTCTGGTATCGGCCGACTCTGATCGAGCCGCACTCCAACGACGCCGAGATCGTCCAGCACGAGGTCTTCGGGCCCGTCCTCACGTTTCAGACCTTCGCCGACGAGGACGAGGCGATCGCGCTCGCGAATTCGACTCCCTACGGGCTCTCGGCGATCGTCTACACCTCCGACCAGACGCGCGCCGAGCGCCTCGGCGAACGCCTGCGCGCCGGCACGATCTGGGTCAACACGTTCCTGGTGCGCGATCTCACCGCACCCTTTGGCGGCACCGGCATCAGCGGCATCGGCCGCGAGGGCGGCGACTACGCGCTCGACTTCTACAGCGACCTCAAGACGTTCCAGGTCAAGGAGGACACCACCCATGGGTGACATCGTCGGCGCGGGCATCGTCGCGCACGTTCCCACCATCGTCTTGCCCGACGCGGAGCGGCGCGCCCTGAACAACGGACGCGAGAGCACGCTCTACACGGGCCTGCACGATCTGCGCCGCGAGGTCTTCGACGAGTTGCGTCCGGACCTCGTGATCGTCTTTGACAGCCACTGGTTCACGACCGTCGAGTTCGTGATCACGGCCCACGAGCGTCGACGGGGATTCTTCACCTCCGAGGAGCTGCCGCGCGGCATGTCGAGCGTGCCCTACGACGTGCCCGGCAACCCGTCCTTCGCCCGCCTCGTCGGCGAGATCGCCGCAACCACGCCGGACTGCTGGATCACGCCGATCGACAACGAGCACCTGCCCATCACCTACGCGACGACGAACCTGCTGGCGTTCCTCCAGGGACCCGAGCCGTGGATCTCGGTCAGTCTGTGCCAGACGGCCGAGCCGTCGGACTTCGCGACGGTGGGCCGTGTCATCGCCCACGCGATCCACGAGAGCGATCTTCGCGTAGTGCTGCTGGGCTCGGGAGCACTCAGTCACACGTTCCACCCCCTCACCAAGCTGCGCGCGCACGAGGCCGCCGACGAGGAGCACATCTTCACCCCCGCGGCCGCCGCGGCGGATCACGCGGTCATCGACGCCTGGTCGCGCGGCGATCACGCGAGCGTCCTCGAGGGCCTCGGCGACTTCATGGCCTTCAAGCCCGAGGGCCGCTTCGGTCACTACCAGATGCTGGTGGCCGCGCTCGGCGGTGCGGACTGCGTTGCCCCGGGTCGGGCGTTCTCCGCCTACGAGAACGCGATCGGCACGGGCCAGATCCACGTGTGGTTCGACCGTCCGGCCACCGGCTGGACCAAGGAGGCGTCGTGACCCTTCGCGGACTGCCCTTCCCACGCACCGCCAGCGGGCGCGCGTCGTTGCTGCCGCCACCGCCCTGGCACTACTCCGGCGATCTTCTCACCGTCGAGTACCGCACCGACCCCAGCGCCATCGCCGCGCTGTTGCCCGAGGGGGTCAGTCTCGCCCACGATGACGAGGACCCGGGCGCCGTCGCCTTCATCTGGGCCGACTGGCAGAGCTGCGGCGACGACCGCAGCGAACTGCTCGACCCGGTGCGCGCCCAGTATCGCGAGGCCTTCGTGGTGGTGCGCTGTCGTTTCCGCGGCCAGCTCTTCAGCCGATGTCTGTTCATCTGGGTCGACAAGGACTTTGCCCTCGTGCGCGGGCACCTCCAGGGATACCCCAAGAAGATGGGCTCGATTCATCAGACCCGTCCCGTGACGGTTGGCTCGGCCGGCCCGCGCCTCGAAGCCGGTGGACGATTTGGCATGACGCTCGCCGCCGCAGATCGACGCCTCGCCGAGGCGACCGTGACCCTGACCGGGCCGTCGGCGAGCAGCGGCTTCGTCAACTCCCACGCGATGCTGCACCATCGCTACGTGCCGCGCCTCGAGCTCGACGGTACCGACAGCCTGGCCGAGGTGGTGACCATGTCCGGGGTCAACGTCGAGTTGGGTCCGGCCTTTGCCGGCAGCGCGACCCTCGAGCTCTTCGACTCACCGAGCGAGGAACTGACCCTCATAGCGCCGCGCGAGATCATCGGCGGCTACTTTCGTAGTGTCGGGACCACGTTCGCCGGTGGGACGACTCTCGAGGGGTAAGCGTGTCGCGTCGCATCGCCAGTTCCAAAGCGTCGGTGGTCTCCCAGGCCGAACGTGACATTCGCGGGCATCTGAGCGACCACGACCTCGACTTCACCGCGATGAGCGCGGTGTCCAACATCTACCGGGCCGGCTCGGCCGTGCGCAATCACATGGAGCGCTCGGTGCTGTCGGCCTACGACCTGTCGTGGGTGGCCTTCACGGTCCTGTGGGTCCTGTGGATCTGGGGCGAGCAGGAGTCCGGCCACGTCGCCGCCGAGGCCGGCGTGACCAAGGGAACCCTGACCGGGGTCGTGAAGACGCTGACCACGCGACGCCTGGTTCGCCGGGTGCCGCACGCGAGCGACGGCCGACGCGTGTCGCTCGTCCTTACCAAGTCCGGTACGCGTCTCATCGAGGAGCTCTTCCCCGAGTTCAACCGCCACGAGACGCTCGCGGTGGGCGCCCTCTCGGCCCCCGAGCAGCGCGAGCTCGCCCGCCTGTTGCGACTCGTTCTCGCGCACATCAGCGACGTCGACGCGCCCTCGAGCGAGGCGAACTAGCGAGAAGGCTTCGCCCAGTACTGGTCGTCGGCGCGCGCCGCCGCTACGGCCTCGGCGCTGTCGAGACCCGGCGCCATCGAGGCCGCCCCGTCGGCGAGCACCTGGAAGTGGTCGATGTTGAGCAGGCGGATCCAGCTCTGTTGGCCCATCGTGAGCGAGATGAAGCAGGCGAGCTCGACGAGCTCCTCTTCCGAGAAGTTCGCGTGGAGCCGGTCCCAGAACGCGTCGTCGGGACTCAGGCGCCAGGTGATGGCTTCGGCGTAGGCGAGCGCCGCCTTCTGGCGCTCGTCGTAGATGCTCGCCGATTCGAAGTTCAACAGTTCGTCCAGCGCGCCCTCGCGCAGGCCCGCGCTCTGGGCCGCGGTGCTGCGCTGGTTGCCGCAGTACTCGCACTTGAGCGAGCGCGACACGTAGACGCGGCAGAGCTCCTTGAGCGAGTGCTCGACGACGCCGCCGCGAAACAGGCTGGCCCAGGAGTTGGCGAAGGCCCAGAACGCCGCGCGCGAGTGAGCCCGCACCGCGCTCGACTCGGGTCGCGGCGTCCCCTCGCGCGCGCAGCGCTGCAACTCGGCCAGCATCTCGTCGTCCATCTCGGACAACGGGTAGTACGAAATCCGCTGCTGATCCATCAGTCCTCCTCGATCGGCCCACGCTAACGCGATCCGCCGACTCGGCGTCAGCGCGCGGCCGCGTCCTCGGTCGCGATGAGGTGTCGCGCCGCGCGCGCCTCGTCCACGCGCGAGACCGGCGTGTGATGGGGCGCGTGGTGCAGCGCCTCGGCCTCGGTGGGGGCACTCGCCACGATGCGCTCGACCGCCTGGGCGAGGGCCTCCAGCGTCTGGGGGCTCTCGGTCTCGGTGGGCTCGAACATCAGCGCCTCGTCGACGATCAGCGGGAAGTAGACGGTCGGCGAGTGGAAGCCCTCGTCGAGAAGGGCCTTGGCCACGTCGAGACCGCGCACCCCGGTCGCCGCCTTGAGAGCCGTCGCGGTCAGAACGGCCTCGTGCATGCAGGGCCGGTCGTAGGCGGCGGGCAGCGTTGCGGCCAGACGCCGGCGC
>JAJXXB010000189.1 GCA_021781315.1 Actinomycetes bacterium
CGACGAGGACCTGGCGCGCGTGCGCGCCGACAAGGAGTCCGCCATGGAGAGCGGCGCCCTCGAGCAGGCCAAGGCCCTCGAGGAGCGCGAGCGCGACCTCGTGGGCAAGAAGGACTCCCTCGACGCTACGGTCAAGTCATCGGGCGGCACGACGTTCGACCTCGTGGACGAGGAGACGATCGCCGAGGTGCTCGCCAACTGGACCGGCATCCCGGTCTATCGGCTCACCGAGGAGGAGACCTCGAAGCTCCTGCGCATGGAAGACGAGCTGCACAAGCGCATCATCGGCCAGGACGAGGCGATCATCGCGCTGAGTCGCGCCATCCGGCGCACCCGCGCGGGGTTGAAGGACCCCAAGCGCCCCGGCGGCTCGTTCATCTTCCTCGGACCCACCGGCGTGGGCAAGACCGAGTTGGCCAAGACCCTCGCCGAGTTCCTCTTCGACGACGAGGACGCGTTGATCCAGCTCGACATGAGTGAGTACATGGAGAAGCACTCGGTCAGCCGTCTCGTGGGCTCGCCCCCGGGCTACGTCGGCTACGACGAGGGCGGCCAGCTCACCGAGGCCGTGCGGCGCAAGCCGTTCTCGGTGGTGCTCTTCGACGAGGTCGAAAAGGCCCACCCGGACGTCTTCAACACGCTGCTGCAGATCCTCGAGGACGGTCGCCTGACCGACTCCCAGGGCCGCGCGGTCGACTTCAAGAACACGATCCTGATCATGACCTCGAACCTCGGCACCGCCGACCTGCGCAAGGCGGCGATCGGCTTTGGCAAGGGGTCGGACCTGCTGACGCACGAGCGGATGAAGGAGAAGGTCCACCAGGCGTTGAAGGCCCACTTCCGCCCCGAGTTCCTCAACCGCATCGACGACACGATCGTCTTCCACGAGCTCACCCGCGAAGAGGTCATCCTCATCGCCGACCTGTTCATCTCGCGCCTGCGCGAGCAGCTCAAGGTCCAGGGTCTCGGACTGGAGCTCTCGGCCGCGGCCCAGAACTACCTGGCCGAGAAGGGCTACGACCCCGAGCTGGGCGCGCGACCGCTGCGTCGCGCGATCCAGACCTACGTCGAGGACGTGCTGAGCGAGAAGATCCTCTTCAAGGAGTTCCACGCCGGCCAGACCGTCGTGGTCGACACCGTCGAGGACGCCGAGGGGACGCGCCTGACCTTCGAGGGGGTCGAGGGCCTGCCGCCGTCGGTCGACTTCGAGGACCTCACCGGCAACCTGTAGTCACAGCCCCTCCCTAGGGTGAGGGCGTGAAGAACCCGACCCACGTCTGTCGAGAGTGCGGCGCCACGTCGCCGCGCTGGAGCGGGCGCTGTGGCGGCTGCGGGGAGTGGAACACCCTCGAGGCGGCTCCGGCGCGCGCTCGCGCGACGACGACGCCGACCACGACGACTTCGCCCCTGGCCGACGTCGACGTGGCCGGTCTCACCCTGCGCCCCACGGGCGTGGGCGAGCTCGACCGGGTGCTCGGCGGCGGCCTGGCCCCGGGATCCTCGACCCTCCTCTACGGCGAGCCCGGCGTCGGCAAGTCGACGCTCGCCCTGATGGTCCTGCTCGCGGCGGCCCGCCGCGCCCCGGCGCTCCTCATCGCCGCCGAGGAGTCCGTGGCCCAGGTCGCCCGGCGCGCCCGGCGCCTCGGTGAGGTGCCCGCCGGACTCGACGTGGCCGCGGTGACCGATCTCGCGGCCGCCGCCGACCTCGTGGCGAGCGCCCCGGCCCGCGTCGTGGTGGTCGACTCGCTCTCGGCGATGAACGACGCCCAGTTGGGCGGTGCCGCGGGCTCGGTCACCCAGTTGCGCCACGGGGCCGAGCGGCTCAGCCAGGCCGCGCGCTTGACGTCGACGTCGCTCGTCCTGGTCGGACACGTCACCAAGGACGGCGACCTGGCCGGTCCGCGCGCGCTCGAGCACCTGGTCGACACCGTGATCCGCATCGAGGGCGACCGCCAGGGGTCGCTGCGCATCCTGCGCGCCCAGAAGCACCGCTTCGGCGCGACCGGTGAGATCGGCCTGCTGGAGATGGACGGCCAGGGCCTGCGCGACCTGCCCGAGCCGACGCTCTCGCGCGCGCCGGCGGCGCCGGGGGTCGTCCTGGGGGTGACCAACGACGGCACGCGCAGTCTCGTCGTCGAGGTCCAGGCCCTGGTGGTGGCGGGCGGGGCCTCGCCGCGGCGCGTCGCCCACCAGGTCTCGGGCCAGCGCCTGGCCCTGCTGCTCGCCGTGCTCGAGGCCCGCTGCGGTGTGGCGACGGGGGGCAGTGACGTCTTCGCGGCGACCGCCGGTGGCCTGCCGGCGACCGATCCCGGCGTCGACGTCGCCCTCGCCCTGGCGGTCGCCTCGGCGACCGCGGGCTTCGTGGTGGCGCGCGACGTGGCCGCGATCGGCGAGGTGGGACTCGCCGGCGAGCTGCGCGGGGTGGTCGGCCTCGCCCGACGGGTGCGCGAGGCCGCCCGGCGCGGCGCGAGCACGGTGATCGTGCCGGCCGAGGGCGAGCTCGAGCGAGTCGAGGGCGTGCGCGTGGTGCGCTGCGCGACGCTGGGCGAGGCGATCGCCGCTCTCACGTCACGTTTTGGCCAAAGTGCGGTAGAATAGGCAATCCCCTTTACGCCCGTCGCGTTATCTCGAGGAGCATGTGCATGACCGCTCGTAAGTACA
>JAJXXB010000221.1 GCA_021781315.1 Actinomycetes bacterium
CCGCGCGTGGCTCGCGTCGGTGAAGCAGGCCATGTCGACGCTCGCCCCGACGTGGGACTCGCTGCGCATGACGCGCGACTACACCGAGACCTACTACCTGCCCGGCCAGGGACGCGCACAGCAGCTGCGCGCGGGCGGCGCGCGCGCCGCTCGCAACCGGGCGGCAGGCCTCGCGCGCATGCGCGAGACCTGGCCGACGCTCGGCGTCGAGGTCGCGAGCCGGTCCTTCGGTTCCGACGAGGAGCTCGTCGAGATCGACGTGGCCCTCGACGGGCTCGCTCCGTCGGACCTGCGGGTCCAGGCCTGGGTGGACGACGGCCTCGGTGCCCCGTTCGCCGTCGAGGCGACCCTGGTGGACCGCGACGGCCCGAACGCCCGCTACCGGGTCCGCCTGCGCCCGGCGCCCTCGGGCGACGCCATCGTCGTCGCCCGGGTCCTGCCCGCGTCGATGCACACTGACGGCGAGGCGCTGCCCGGCCTGATCGCGTGGTCCTCGTGAGCGGCCCCGACGTCGTCGGCGACCTCGCGACGCTGGCGCGTCTGCGCGGCGTGCAGCTCAGTCACGTCGACGGCCGCGGGGTCACCCGGCACGTCGCGGCGGCGACGCTCATTCGCGCGCTCAACGGTTTTGGCGACGTAGAGCCCATGGCCGAGCCGCGCGACGCGACGCGCGCGCTCGAGCAGCTGCACCGCGAGCGCCTTGAGCGCATCCTCGAGCCGGTGTACCTCGTCGACGAAGGTCTCGGGGCGCGCGTGCCCGTGCGCCTCGCGCGACGCGCGGCGCTGGAGTGCCGGGTCGAGTTCGAGCACGGCGGCGAGACCACGTGGGTGGTGCGCGCCGACGAGTTGGGCCATCGCGAGCCCGGCCCGGACGAGGAGCGGACGTGGGCGCTCGCGCTGCCCGCGCTGCCGGTCGGCTACCACCGGCTCTGCGTGCTCGTCGGCAAGCGCACGGCCTGGAGCACCGTCATGGTGCGGCCCCTGCGCGCGCGTGCGAACCGCTTCGCGCGCGACTGGCGCGCCTACGCGGTGCAGGCGCCGATCTTCTCGCTGCACTCGGCGCGCAGCTGGGGCGCCGGGGACCTCGGCGACCTCGACGAGTTCGCGCGGCTCGTCGCCAACCAGGGGGCGGCCGTCGTCGCGACGCTGCCGCTGCTCAGCTCCTTCGGGCCTGACGACTTCGAGACGAGCCCGTACCGCCCGGTGAGCCGGCGCTTCTGGAACGACCGCTGGATCGCGCTCGACCAGGTGGAGGGCCTCGTCACCTCGCCGGCCGCCCAGTTCCTGATGCACGAGACCTACGAGCCGAGCCGGCGCGCGGCGTGGCGCCACGACGGCCTCGTCGACGGCGCGGCGGCCTTCGCCGCCAAGCGCACGGTGATCCAGGCGTGGGCCGCGACCGAGAGCGAGTTCATGGCGGCCCACGAGACTGGGCTGCGCGGCTTCGTGACCAATCACCCCGAGGTGAACGACTACGCGCGCTTCCGCGCGGCCGGCGAGCGCTTCGGGCGCGACTTTCACCAGTGGCCCTCGACCGCGCGCAGCGGCCTGCTGCGCTGGAACGACGTCGACCCGACCCTCGTGCGCTACCACCTCTTCGCCCAGTGGCTCATTGACGCTCAGATGGACGCGCTCGCCACCCGGCTGGCCCAGCGCGGCCAGACCCTGCAGCTCGACATCCCTATCGGGGTGCACCCGCACGGCTATGACGTGTGGAAGAACCCCGAGGAGTTCGTCGGCACGATGTCGATCGGCTCGCCGCCCGACGACTTCGCGACCGAGGGCCAGGTCTGGAGCGCCCCGCCGCCGAACCCCGTGCGCGCGCGAGAGAGCGCCTACTTCCAGTTCCGCGAGGCCCTGCGCGCGCACATGCGCGTCGCGGGCGTCGTGCGCGTCGACCACGTGATGGGTCTGCAGCGCCTCTACTGGGTGCCCGACGGTTCGCCGGCGAGCGACGGGGTCTACGTGGCGATGCCCTTCGAGGAGCTGCTCGGGGTCATCGCCATCGAGTCCCAACGCCACGGCGTCGACGTGGTGGGCGAGGACCTCGGCACCGTCGACCCCGCGCTGCGCGGGGCCCTGGAGCGCGAGGGGCTGCGCCGCAGCTACGTCGTGCAGTTCTCGATCGGCGAGGACGGCCTCGACCCGGTGCCCGCAGGGTCGATGGCCTCCTTTGACACCCACGACACGGCCACCTTCCTCGGCTGGTGGCGCGGCACGGACATCGCCGAGCGGGTCGCCGTCGGCCAGCTCGACGCGACGGCCGAGCCGAGCGCGCGCGCCGAGCGCGACGAGCGCCGCCGCCAGCTCTGCGCCGCCCTCGATCTCGAAGCCGACGCCGAGCCCGAGGCCGTCCTCGAGGCGGTCTACGTCGCGCTCGCCGACAGCGACGCCGGTCTCGTGCTCGTCGAAGTCGAGGACATCCTCGGCTCGACGACCGCGGTCAACGTGCCCGGGACCGACGCCGAACGCCCGAACTGGTCCCAGCAGACCGAGCGCAGTCTCGAGGAGCTGGCCGCCTCGACGACGCTCGCGACCGCGCTCGCGCCGCTTCGCGAGCGGCGCGGCTTCGCCACGACGCGCTCGAGTGGCGCGGCCTCGGTGGCGACGCGGCTCAGCGACGAGGACGTGCACCTCTTCAACGAGGGCCGGCAC
>JAJXXB010000176.1 GCA_021781315.1 Actinomycetes bacterium
TCTACAGCTCGGGAGCTTCCTGGGGCATCGGATTCGGCATGGCCCGCCAGGATCTCCAAGGGCAGTACCAGGGCGCGTACGCCTTGGGCCGCAACCTCATCGGCGTCCTCGGCCCGCTTATCGTCATCTCGACGGCGGTCTCCCTGGGCCGCACCGGCTGGATCGTGCTCGCCGGCGCGCTCGTCGTCATCGGTGCGGCCTTCGACCCTCTCGTGCGTAGCTACCTGCGCGCGACGCAGCCCGCGCCCGGTTGACGACGTCGCGACGTCGACGTTACGGGTGAGATGAGGCGCCTAGGCCACCCGGTTGCGCCGCGTGGGAGCCGCGCACTCGCGGCACAGCGTCACCGAGGACGGCTCGGCCTCGGGGCTGCCGACGGCGCGCAGTACTCGTACCACGGCGCTGGCGCGACAGGACCCCTGGTGCCAGCACGTGCGGCGCGAGCAGCGACAGGCGCCGGACGCCGGGGTGCGCAGGGAGGTCACGGCAGAGGTGGGAACGGTCGAGTCGGGCACGATCTCCATGACTGAAATATACGTCGCGTGAGCCCGGCGAGGTGGCATTTCTCGACGCTCGCCAGGGGAATCGTCCCGGTCGCGCGAACGCGGTCAGGGCCTCAGTTGACCGGCAGGTTCCACAGCGCCATCCAGCGCGACAGGTCCTTTTCCATGGGCAGGTCGCCCTCGAGGAAGGAACGCACCCGCAGTTCGAGTTCGTTGTCGCGCTGGTTCGCGCCCGTGGGGGCGAAGGGGTAGAAGGTGCCCTGCTTTAAGAGGTAGACGAGGCGGACCGAGCCCTCACCCGGCGGCGTCGCCGGCACGAACCCGAAGACCGCGCACAGCAGGCGCGGCCCCAGGCCGTGCTCGACGAGGGTCGTGTTGGCGCCGTGGATGCGAGTCACCAAGTTCTCGATGTCGCCGTCGTGGATGACGAGCCACGTGAAGCCCAGGTCGTCGGTCGTGACCGACATGGCCACCTTGCCCTCGTCGAAATTGAGCAGGGCCTCGATGTCGGCTTCGCTGGTGATCGAGGCCTCGCCGCTACCAGCCTTGAAGCACAGGCCCGCCTCGCCGGAGGTGACGAGGTCGAGCTGGCTCTGTAGCGTCAGGGCGGCGGTGGGCAGTGCGAAGAGGTTGTCGAGCTTGGGCTGGACCTGAGGAGTGCGCCCGAAGAGGACGTCGCGCAGACCCACTAGCCGTTGAGTTCGCGCTCGAGCTTGTTGAGCTGGTCGAGGCGCTTTTCCAGCGACGGGTGCGTTGAGAACAGCGACGCCGCCGTGCCGCCGGCGAGGGCCGGCGCGAAGAAGAAGGCGTTCATCCCCTCGGCCTGGCGCAGGTCGGTGCGCGGGATCTTGCCGATGTCGCCGGTGACGTGCACGAGGGCGCTCGCCAGCACGCTGGGCTTGCCGATCAGGATCGCCCCGGAGCGGTCCGCGGACAGCTCACGGTAGCGAGAGAGCGTCATCGTGAGCAGGTAGGCGATCACGTAGATCACGATCGACACCAGCCAGGTCACCATCTCGAGCAGGACGATGTTCTCGCCGTCGCGGCTGCGTCCGCCGCCGGAGAACATCGCTCCCCACATGGCGATGCGACTTACGAGTCCGGCCAGCATGCCCACGCCCGAGGCGATCGTCATCACCGCCACGTCGCGGTGGGCGACGTGGCTCAACTCGTGGGCGAGGACCGCCTCCAACTCCTCGTCGGGTAGGCGATTCATCAGGCCGCGCGTCGCGCAGATCACCGCGTGGTTGGGATTGCGACCCGTGGCGAACGCGTTGGGGATGTCGATCTCGGCCACGCCCACGCGCGGCTTGGGGACGTTGCTCAGCAGGCAGAGCCGGTCGACGATCTGGTGCAGGCGCGGCTCCTGCTGGGGCGTGACCTCGTGGGCGCGCATGGAGAACATGGCGATCTTGTCCGAGAAGTAGTACTGCGAGAACAGCATCGCGGCCGCGATGACGATGACGACGCCGGTCGACAGGCCGATGCGAATGAGCAACGTGACGATGATCGCGTAGAGCAGCACGAGCGCGAGGCCCGTGACGAACATGCGCAGGTTGAGACCCGGGTCGCTTTCGATCTTCGACTTGGCCACGACTACTTCTCCTCGCCCGCGGCGAGCTGGCCGCCCTCGGCCATCTGGGCCTTGAGGGCGGCGAGTTGGGCGTCGACGTTCGTCGACGCGCCCGCCTTGTCCAGCTGGGCCTGAATGTCGTCGGTGGAGCTCGTGAGGTCGGTCAGGGCCCCCGAGGCGAGAAGCTCGTCCAGGGCGCCGCTGCGCGCCTGCATCTCGGCGACCTTGTCCTGGGCGCGCTGCATGGCTGCGCCCGCGTCGCCCATCGAGGTCGAGATGCCGCTGACCGCCTCGGACACGTGCGCCGAGGCCTCGGCCGCGGTGTAGGAGGCCTTGATGGTCTCCTTCTTGGTGCGGAAGGCCTCGACCTCGCTCTGGAGCCGTTGGGCGGTCTCGGTGAGCTTCTCCTCCTGCTCGACGATGGTGGCGTGCTGGGTGTCGAGGTCCTTCAGCTGGGCCGCGATCGCCTCGCGGCGCGTCAGCGCCTCACGCGCCAGCGGCTCGTTGTTCTGGGCCAACGCGTCCTTGGCCTGGCCGGCCAGCTTGTCGCCCTGGGCCTTGAGCTGCTCGGCCTGGATCTCGACGCGCTTGCGGGCCGTCGCGACGTCGGCGACGGCGCGCTTGACCTTGGTCAGATTCTCCAACTGCTGCTCGTAGGAGAGATCGAGCGTCTGGCGCGGGTCTTCCATCTTGTTCAGCGCGGCGTTGGACTTCGCCTGAAAGATCGTCTGAA
The DNA here is from genome assembly GCA_021781315.1 of Actinomycetes bacterium. The sequence goes on from JAJXXB010000176.1 coordinate 2,810, forward strand.
CACGCTTCATCAGTCCCATGAAGGACCTCCTTGTCTTTCCCTAGACTAGGGGGCGAGAATCCCCGTTCGCGGTCGCTATTCGCGCGGCAGCGTCCGGTCCTGGCGGGTCGCCTGCTCGATCAGTTCACGCCGGTACGCCTCGAGGGACGCGGCGAGCGCCTCGTCGGCCAGTCCCAGCATCCGCGCGGCCAGCAGTCCAGCGTTGGTCGCCCCGTTGACGGCCACCGTGGCCACCGGTACGCCGCGGGGCATCTGGACGATCGAGAGCAGGGAATCGAGCCCGTCCAGGCGCGACAGGGCGATCGGCACCCCGATCACCGGCAGGGTGGTCAACGAGGCCAGCATCCCGGGCAGGTGGGCGGCGCCGCCGGCGCCGGCGATGATCACGCGCAGGCCCCGTTCGCGTGCGCCGCGCCCGTAGTCGACCATGGCCTCGGGGGTGCGGTGGGCGGAGACCACGTGCACTTCGTGGGGGATCGCGAAGTGGTCCAGCACCGTGACCGCGTCGGCCATCACCTCATAGTCCGAGGAACTGCCCATCACCACGCCGATCAGTGGCTCCATCACGCCTCCCGCGTCCCGGTTCCGTAGGCCCGGGCACTCTCCCATGCTGTCACGTGCGCCGCGCCCGCGTCGGGTCCGACCACCGTCACGTGTCCGAGTTTGCGCCGCGGGCGCCAGGCCTTGCCGTAGTCGTGCACGTGCGCACCGGGCACGGCGCTCGCCGCGGCGATCGAGCCGGGCTCGCTCGCGCCCACGACGTTGACCATCACGGCCGCGCCGGCTACCGGGGACGTCGAGCCCAGAGGTTGGCCCGAGACGGCTCGCAGGTGGTTCGCGAACTGGCTGGTGGTCGCGCCCTCGATCGTCCAGTGCCCGGTGTTGTGCGGCCGTAGGGCCACCTCGTTGACGAGCAGGCCCGCGTCGGTGACGAAGAGCTCGACGGCGAGGATCCCGACGACGCCGGAGAGCTCGGCGATGCGCGTCGCGAGCTCGGCCGCGGCGCCGGCGAACTCCGCCGGGGCTGGGTAGACGGTCTCGACGCACATGCCCTCGCGCTGGAGGGTCGTCACCAGCGGATAGAGGGCCATCTCGCCACTGACGGCGCGAACGAGAACCTGGGAGAGCTCACCGCGCAGGTCGAGGCGCTCTTCGACGACCGCGTCGCCGGCGATGTCGTCGATGGCGTCCTTCGTCGCGCCGACGTCGGCGGGAAAGAGCACTCCGCGCCCGTCGTAGCCGCCCCGCGCAGCCTTGACGACGGGCGGGCCGTCGAGGGTGGCGAGGAAGGTGGCCAGGGCCGGATCGTCGCCGCTTCCAACGATCACGTAGCGGGGCACCGCGATGCCGGCCGCCTCGAACTGGCGACGCTGGTGAGCCTTGTCGACGGCGAAGGCGAGCGCCGCGGCGTTGGGCCGCACCGCGACGCGCCCTTCAAGCGCGGCGATCTGGGCGAGGTCGATCAACTCGTGGTCGAAGGTGACGACGTCGACGGCGTCGGCGAGACGCGCGAGGGCCCCGGCATCGCGGGCCTCGCCCACCAGGGCGGCGTCGCAGGTCGCCACCGCGGCGTCGTCGGGAGAGGTGGCGAGAACGGTGAGATGCACCCCGACCTCGTGAGCCTCCTCGCCCATCATGCGCGCGAGCTGGCCGCCGCCCACCACTCCCACGCGGACCTGACGGCTAGGTTGGGGCTCACGCGGCACGCCGCCACGATATCGGGCAGGGGGTCACGATGAAGATCGCAGTGGGACTCGACGTCGACGGATCGGTGGATGACACGATCGAGCGGGCGCGCGACCTCGTCGCACGGGGACTGACCTCGCTGTGGGCGTCGCAGATCTTCGGTCCGGACACCCTGACCCTCTTGGCGCTGATCGGACGCGAGTTGCCGAGCGTGGACCTCGGCACGGCCGTGGTGCCGATCCAGCCGCGTCACCCCACGATGCTCGCCGCCCAGGCCCGCACGGTCCAAGACGCCATCGGCGGGCACCTCTCCCTCGGCGTGGGCCTCTCGCACCAGGTGGTCGTCGAGGGTCTCTGGGGCCTGCCCTTTGACCGCCCGGCGAGCTACATGCGCGAGTACCTGGCGGCGCTCGCGCCGATGCTGCGCGGCGAGAAGATCTCGGTGGCGGGCGAGCGAGTGCGCGTGACGACGACCGGGCCGCTCGGACCGCCGAACGCCGCGGCACCGAGCCTGCTCGTGGCCGCCCTGGGCGAGAGGATGCTCGACCTCGCCGGTAGCGTGGCCGACGGGACGATCCTGTGGATGACCGGTCCCAAGACCATCGCCGGTCACATCGTGCCGCGCATCGCCGCCGCTGCGGTAGCCGCGGGGCGTCCCGCCCCGCGGGTCGTGTGCTCGGCGCCCATCACGGTGACCGATGACGCCGTCAGCGCGCGCGAGCGGATCAACAAGACGCTCGCGATCTACGGGACGCTGCCGAGCTACGCCGCGATGTTCGAGCGCGAGGGCGCGACCCAGCCAGCCGAGATCAGCCTCATCGGCACCCGCGAGGAGGTCCTCGAGCAACTGGACGTCTACGCCGAGGCCGGGGTGACGGAGTTCTCCGGGGCGGTGATCGGCTCACGCGACGAGCGCGAGGCGACCCTCGAGCTGCTCGCGGGGTATCCGAGCGCCTGAACGAGCCCGCGGAGCCCTTTGACTAGAGTGGGCGGGCGATTAAGGAGTCTCCATGGCGGCCGTGGCCAGCATCATCTCGATCATGTTGTTTCTTGTGTTCGTCTCGGGCGGCATCCAGAAGGTGACGTTCAATCCTCTGATGTCGGCGAGCGCGGCGCGCCTGGGCTTTTCCAAGTCGGCCTATCAGCGACTCGGAATCCTCGAGATCCTCGGGGGGCTGGGTCTGCTCGTCGGCCTCTCGGCGACGGGCACGTCGATCTGGGCGATTCTCAACGACGTGGCGGCGGGGGCTCTGACCATCATGATGATCCTGGCCGTGGGCACCCACCTTCGACACGGCGAGAAGTGGCGCGCCTACGCGCCGGCCTTGATTCTGGCGGTCGCCGCCCTCGTGGAGCTGGTCCTGCGCCTGTCCGCCTAACGCGGTAGTTGGGTGTGCTTGAACTCGTTGAGTTCGGGCTCGTACATCATCGTGATCAGGCGTGTGATCAGGTCGACCGAGTGGCCGGGGTCACTCGGGGGCGTCATGTAGCGCACGAAGGTGGCGTCGCCGTCGACGACGAAGGTCGGCACTCCGAAGGCCTCGTAGTTGGCGAACTCCTTGTGGGCGGCCCCCAGGACACCGTGGGGACGGCGCGAGGCGAGGTCGTCAGCGAGCGCGGTCATGTCGACGCCGAGGGGCGCGAGCACCTCGGCGATCTCCGTTATCGTTGTCAGGCGCACACCGCGCTCGTGGCGGGCGAGAAACAGGGCCTCGTGTGCGTCGAGGAAGCGCTCGCTCTGCAGGTCGCGCACCGAGATCGAGGCCGCCAGGGCGAGGTTGTCGGCGTCGCGCGCGGGGTCGTCCCAGACGTCGGGCGCGCCCGCCTCGCGATGTCCCTGGTTGAGCGACCAGGGCACGAAGTTCACCTCGAAGTCCGCGCCGGCGCGTAGGGCGGTCACGACGTGCAGGTGGATGTTCTTCGCGAAGGGACAGCGGTAGTCGTAGGAGAGGTCGAAGGAGGTCATTGCCCCAGCCTAGAGATCAGACTTCGGGAACCGGCACGCCCGACGCTCGACAGGTCTCGGTGTAGGCGCAGAAGCGACAGGTAGTTCTCGAGGGCCGCGCGGGAAAGTCCCCCTCGCCGTAGAAGAGCTTGATCCTCTCCCAGGCGCTGGCCGCGGCGCTGACACGCGCGCGCGCGACGACCTCGGTGACCGGGCGCTCGATGGTCTCGCCCTTGGCGACGTACATCAGGCGGATCCGTCGGGGCCGCTCGCCGAGCTTGGCCTCGCACAGCGCCGCGTAGAGCTCGGTGTTGGCGAAGGTCTTCGCGTCGTAGTCGCGATTCGGCAGGCCGCCCGTCTTGTAGTCGACGATCACCAGGTCGCCGGCCTCGTCGCGATCCAGGCGGTCCAGGATTCCAAAGAGCGGCGTCGAGTCGATCGTGGCCGCGAGGCGCAGTTCGACCCCCTCGTGAACGACGCGACTCGGGTCCTCCATCGTGAAGTAGGTGTTGATGATCGCGATGGCCTCCTCGATGAGGGCGGCCTCGGCGGCCTCATCCAGTTGCAGGTCGCGGCGCACGTTTTCGTCGAGCACGTGAGCCACCGCGTCCGGGACCAGGGCCAGAGCGCGCTCCCTCGTGCGCTCGGCGGCGTCGGCGCCGAGCAGGTTCTCAAAGACGTGGTGAACGAATCGCCCCTTGGTGGCCGCGTAGCTCGCCGGCTGGGGCAGGCGTTCGACGGACGCGTACTGGTAGCGACGTGGGCAGGCTTGGAAGTCGGCCAGCCGCGAGGGCGAGAGCGACTTGGGCAGGGCCTGGGAGAACGTCATGGGCCCACAGTAGGGCGGGGCTGTCACGCGGGGTCGCGCCCGGCGGCTAAACCAGTGGCGTGACGACCGCGCCGAACCTCGTTCGCTCCACCCACTGGGCGGGTACGCGCGCGGGGGATCCCGTGGTGGTCAACCTGGCGCGCGAACGGCGCCAGAGCTGGGTCTTCGTCGCCCACGTCGCGAATACCGCCAACGGCGAGGAGTGGGTCGAGGTGCGAGGGGGCCGCGCCGGCGAGGCCAAGACGCGCTCGTTTCGCCCCGACCTCATCTACGCGCGAGAAGCCCTCAAAGGCTCACGCCTCGTCGGGCTGCCGCTCGTCGACGCCCCCCGGCTCGACTTCGTCTGAGCGGTTCGCGTCAATCGCGTTGGCTGTGCGAGAGACGAGGATGAGGAGACCGGGAATCGTCGCGACCAGCGAGAAGATGAGGAAGTACGCGCGCACGCCGATCGACGAGGCGAGCGCCCCGGCGATCACGACGCCGAGCGGTGCGATGCCAAGGGAGACGAACCAGTCGACCGAGCTCACCCGACCGAGCAGCTCGGTGGGCACCTCCTTTTGCATCATCGTCTCCCAGATCACGTTGCCCATGATCATCATGGGGGTCGTGATGAGAGCGACCACGAAGACCTCGTAGACGTTGGTCGCGACCACGAGAATCAGGCCCGACAGTGTTCCAACGCTCCAGTACGTCCACATCCGCCGGATCCGTCGGCGCGGCACCTTGAGATTCGACGACACCAGCGCGCCCAGAGCGCCCGCGACGCCGGAGACAGCGAATGCGTAGCCGACGTAGACCCGCGACGTGTGCAGGTCGTGCAACAACAGGTAGGGGATGAGGACGCTCATTGGCACGTAGACGAAGGCGTTGCCGATGGTGACCGCGCCGAGTGTCGTCCAGATCCAGGTTCGCGATCGCACGAAGTGCAGGCCCTCGCGGATGTCACTCAAGATCGAGCCATCTCCCGATCGCGAAGGACGCGGCGTGGGCTTCATCAGAAAGAGCGCTACGGCACTTACGACGAACGTGGCGCAGTCCACGGTGATCGCCCACGTGATCGAATAACCCGCAATGATCCCGCCGACCGCCGGCCCCAGCATGTTGCCCACCAGGTTCGTGGTGAGGGGTCGCAGGGAGTTCATCGCCCCGAGTAGTCCCTCGGGAACGATCTCGGGAATCAGAGCCCCCATCGCGGGAGTAAAGAGCGAATCAAAGAGGCCGAAGAGGACCGCGAAGACGATCAGCTCCCAGTAGCGCAGCGCGCCCGAGAAGATCAGCAGCGCGAGGGCGCCGGTGAGGATCGCCCGTCCGCTGTCGGAGATCAACATCAACGTGCGCCGCGAGAAGCGATCCACGATCGCACCGCCCACGAGGAGCATTCCGACGAAGGGGATCATCCTCGCCGCCACGAACCACGACAGCATCAGGGCGCTGTGATGCGTGATCTGAAAGACCAACAACGTGAGGGCGACGAGGGCGACGCCGTCGCCAAAGCCCGATACCGTTTGGCCCGTGACAAGCAACGTCGGCTCGCGATGGCGTAGCAGCTGCGCGAGGGCCAGTCTTTTCTTCATCACCAGAACTTACGTGATGACGCCCCAGATTCTTCGAGACGGGAGGACGTCAGTTCGAAAGTTTGAAGGAGCGGTCGCCGATGACGTTGACCACGTGCGCGTTGGCGTGGACGGGCAGAACGTGAAGTGGAATGGATCAACGTAGGTGTTCGAGAAAGAACGAGTCGATGCGGCGCCACGCGTCGGCGGCCGACGTGGGTTCGGGTTTGACGCCAAGAACCCGTTGTAGGGGCTGGAGAAGCCGCGGCCCGGCGTCGGCGTCGTTGAGGAACGAGTGCCCCGCGTCCGGGTACTCCTTCACGTCGCGGACGACACCGGCGCGGTCTAACGCTTCGTCGAGCTTGGCGGCCGCCCCCCGCAAGGTCCAGTCACGCTTGCCGTAGGAGGCGACGATCGGACACGCACCCTCGAAGACGTCCTCGGTGTGCTTGGGTACCTGGCCGTAGTTGGCCGCCACCGCGTCAAAGCCGGCTTTGGCACTCAGCAGCGCGAAGTTACCACCCATGCAGAATCCGATGAGTCCGATCTTGCCCGTGCACTCGCTCGACGCTGCGAGCCAGGCCCGTCCGCGTTCGATGTCGAGGAAAGGCTTGCCCTCGCCCTTCAGGGAGGCGCGCATGATGGAGACGAGGCACCGCCGGGCGCCGCCGTCGGAATAGAGGTCGAGGGCCAAGGTGAGGAACCCGGCGCCCGCCAGTCGTTCCGCCTGTCGTCGCATGATGTCGTCGAGTCCGTACACCTCATGGATCATCACGACGCCCGGCCACGGGCCCTCTCCCGATGGGCGCGCGAGGTAGCCGCGAAGCGGCGTCGCGCTGATCGCGCTAGGTGGAAGCTGCGTGAGATCGATGTCGGGCATGGGCCGAACCTAGCCGTAGCCAATGGTCAATAACTCTCCATTGGTCATTCAGAACTATTGGCTCGGCGAATGGGCCCACACGGTGTGCGTCGACCCCGTCACCGTCATCTGGTGGACGGAGGTGGAGGGATCAGCTCGATTGAATATCCAGTCCGTCGCGTGGTTGGAACCAGCGACCCAGCCGCTGACGGCTTCGGTGCCATTGTCCATCACGATGATGCCGAGACCGATCCGGCCCTTTCTGTCAGACGCCAGCACGGACCAATGCTGCGTTACTCCGGGGCCTTGACCCGTCGTCTCCGCCGTCCACACGCCGCCCATCACGCTCCCGGCGTTTTGGTCCACGCTCAGCGGGCCGGCTTTGCGCGATGATTCCACGACAGAGAGCGCCTCTTGAACGGAAGCGGGGATCGCGGTCAACGACGATCGTGGTGATGGTGTCGATGGCACATTTCTCGCCGTGGCTTGGGTCGCAACGAGTGACCCGACCACTATTGCGCCGATTGTCAGAACTCCAAAGAGTCGTTTCACACAAGACCCCTGCTCGTGAGAGATGACGCAATTGCCGCGCTACTTGAAGGGTAGGACTCGTTGGCGCGCCGATCAAGCTACCTCACCCGAAGTCCCACTTCTCTCGAGCCCGATCTAGTGATGCGTCGTCATGTCGAGTGCCGTTCAAGACAGGCGAAACGGAGCGAATTGAGTGTCGCTCTACTTTCAGAGACTCGATTTCCATTCCCGACTAATTCACCGCCATCCCTGTGCGAGTATTCGACGATGCCGCCCTCAACCGTGGAGTCGCCAGGTGGGAGCGATCCACGCGTCGAGTGGTTGCGTGAACGCCTCCGTGCGCCGCAGGACCACGTGACGTCGTCGGTGATTCCCTCGGGCTTCGAGGCGTACGCGCGGATCCTTCATCCCGTGCAAGAAGGACACGGCGAGCCGTTGGTTCGCTGGGCGGATGTTGCACGCTGGAGCGGCGTGGCGCTCGTGCCATCAATTCAGTGGTGGGAAGTGGCACTTCCTGAAGTCACG
>JAJXXB010000092.1 GCA_021781315.1 Actinomycetes bacterium
GGCGACCATCATCACCAAGGACCACGTCGCGCTGCTCGCCAGTGACGTCACCGTGGGCTCGGTTGTTCGCGTCATCCCGACCGCGACGACGACCCCTCTGACCGCCGGCATCATCGCGCTCGACGACTGAGTTGAACGAATCCCCCCGGGGCGAAGCCCCGGGGGGATTTCTCACGTCGGGGCCAAGTGGCGACGACGGTCCCTCGATCACTCGACTCGCGAGCGACTAGCGGGCGGCCTCGAGCTCGCCCTGGCGCTGCAGCTGGGAGGCGACGTAGCCGGTCGCCTTCTCGAGGAGGAAGTAGACGAGTCCCGCGACGATGACGCCGGTGGGCACCGAGAAGTCCGCCCCGCCGAACCAGCCGGCGGTGCACACGCCCTTGACCGGGTTGGCGGCGCAGGCCGCGCCGAAGTGGTTGGAGATGGGCGTCATCCAGTGGAACGGGAAGTTCACCGGCGGCGGCGCCTTGGAGTAGGAGATCGTGGCGGTCACCACGCCCACGGCGAAGGCGATGATCGCGTTCCAGTTGACGCCGGTAGAGCCGCCGAAGTAGAGGCCGGCGCGGTCCGTGCGCTGAAGTTCCGCCGCGTGGTAGCGGTACTTGCGCAGGATCCAGTCGGTGACGTACACGCCGAACCACGGGGCGATCCACAGGATCAACACCCCCACGAACTCCTTCATGTAGAGCGAGAACGTGTCCTGGAACATCGCCCAGATCGTGAGCAGACAGGCGATGACGCTGTCCATCACGACGGCCTGGTAGCGCTTGAGGCGAATGCCCATGGCCTGGACCGAGACGCCCGAGGAGTACAGGTCCATGGAGTTGATCCCGAAGAGCTGGACGATCGCGAAGATCAAGAAGATCGCCACGAACCACGAGGGGATGAGGTGCTGGCCGTAGAGGGCCGAGAAGGGATTCGCCCCGTTCCAGGCGGTGATCTGGGCGCTGGAGGACAGGAACGTGAAGGTCAGAGCGCCGAGGATCATCAGCACGATCTCCGGTAGGGCCGTGCCCAGGAAGATCCAGCCGACGATGGCTCCCTTCTTCGCGTCGCGCGGGATGTAGCGCGTGTAGTCGTTGCCGCACTCGGTCCAGCCCAGGCCCGACAGCGCGAACGTGAAGGCGAGACCCGCGGTGTAGAGCTCCCAGTTCGCGTAGGGCGAACCCTTGAAGCTCGCCGAGCCGTGCTTGAGGTCAAAGATCGCCAGCACCACGAAGATCGCCCCGAAGGGGATGATCAGTGCACGCAGGACCTTGACCATCGTGGCGTGACCGAGGAACGGCAAGACGGCCTGGATGGCGGCCGCCACGATGATGTAGGCGACCTTCAGCGGGCTGGACACGTGGATGCCGGCCATCTGCGAGAGGACGAGTCCCGCGCCGACGATGAGAATCAGGCCCTCGGTCTCAAATCCCAGCTGGGTGATCCAGTTGAAGAAGCTCACCAGACGCGATCCCCGCAGTCCGAACGCGGCCCGACTGATCGTAAAGGCTGTCGTACCCGCTTCGGGGCCCTGCAGCGACGCCACCCCCAGCAGCAGAAACGACAGGTTGCCGATGATGATGATGCTCAGCGCCGTGGTGAAGCTGAAGCCGAATCCCATGAGCAGCGCGCCGTAGACGAAGTACTCGACGTTGATCGACGTGCCCGCCCACAACGCACCGATGTTGCGCGGGGTGGCCCAGCGCTCCGAATCGGGGATGAGGTCGATGCCGTGCTGTTCGATGTGGAACGGTTGGTCCTCGGCTGACCCGTCGTGCGAGTCAATGGTTGTTGCCACTGGTGTGGTCCTCCCTAATAGATGTGGTCATCTGGTACGACCCCGTGAGGGGCTGGTCGTACGCGGATAGTCTGCCCGATCGTCTTCGCGCGAGGCGCCATTGGCGAGTGGAAAGATTTCCACTCTGTGAATTTCCTTTTCATTGGACTCTGACGGGCCCCACAGACTCCTCTCAGGGTGGCTGGCGAGGATGGTGACGTCCGCTACTGAAAGGTTGTCAGCATGTATCGCTCCAAGAGGAATACGGCCATCAAGCGCCTGGGTGCGTCAACCGCGGTGACCCTGGCCGTGGCGGCCGCCGGTATCGGGGTCGCGGCCGCGTCCACCCACGGGTTCTCCTCGGGCCCGAGCACGGCCCAGACCAGCATGAACTCCGCGGCTCTCATGAGTCACGACCAGAGCTCCACGAGCGCCGTCGAAGGCACCGTGAGCGCGGTCTCGTCCACGTCGATCACCCTCGCGACCTCCTCGGGTCCGGTGACCTTCTCGCTGAACAGTTCGACCAGCGTGACCAACAACGGCGCCCTCGGCGCGATCAGCGACCTCGCACTAGGCGAGGAAGTAACGATCACCCCGTCGACGACAGACGCCACGGCCGCGGCCTCTATCGCCATCAACTCCTCGGTCACGACCACGACGGGCGCGCCGGCGACCACGGTGGGACCCACCGAGGGGACGATCTCGGCCGTCTCGGCCTCGTCGATCACCGTCACGTCCGCGAGCGGATCGAGCGTCACCTACGCGATCGACGCCTCCACGACCGCGCGCGCGGGCGACACCACGGTGCCTGTGAGCTTCCTCGCGGTGGGCGAGTCGGTTTCCGTCGAGCCCTCCAGCGCGACGACGGCCACGGCCGCGTCGATTGAGGTTGAGCTCTCCCACGTGACCGGCACGGTCACGGGAGTCTCGGGTTCGACGATCACGATCACCACGAGCACGGGGGCCACGGTCACCGTGCAGACCAGTGCGCTCACCAGCTTCTTCTTGAAGGGTTCGGCCACGGCGAGTCTCGCTGACGTGACGACCGGCTCGTTCATCGGCGCCATGGGCGTGGATCTCGGATCGGGCAATTTCAACGCCCTCGCGGTGGGTCTGAGCCCGTCGAGTGGTGGCGACGACCAGGGTGACGACTCCAACCAGGGCGCCGGATTGGCGCTGGGTGAGGACGCGCACGGTGGGGCTCAGGGCCTCGGTCTAGGACTGGGTCACGATCACGGACACGGCCAGGGCGACGGACAGGGCCAGGGTGACGGACAGTCCCAGGGTCAGTTCCAGGGCGGCCCCGGACTGAGCGTTGCCTCGAGCGTGACGGCCGGACTCGACGACTAGTTCATTTCGCAGTACCTCCCAACGACAACGAACCCGGGTGGCGACACCCGGGTTCGTTGTCGTTGCGCGTTGCTGAGATGATTCTCCGAATCCGTGACCGTGCGTGATAAGTGGTTCTTGCTAAGTTGCCCAGGAGAACCGGGGGGGCTGGTTCTCGGTGAAAGTGGGGGAATATGTCGGCAACTGTGGATCGTCGCAAGTTCTTGACGCATTCGGCGGCGACCATCGGGGGCGTCGCCATGGCCGGTACCGTCGTCGACGGGCTGGTGGCGAACTTCGCGAGCGCCGCAACGGGCATCAATTCCGGTAAGCCGAAGATGGGCGGCACTCTCAAGGTGGGTCTGATCTCGGACGTGCCGAACTACCACAACTTCAACGGGGCCCAGGGCAAGATGGACGCGTCGGGCTTCTGCCTGGCGAACGCGCTCTTCGACGCGCTCTTCGTGGCGTCGGCCAACGGCAAGACGTGGGTGCCGATGCTGGCCCTGTCGGCGACGCCGAACGCCAACTACACGGTCTGGACGGTCAAGCTGCGCCAGGGCGTCTCCTTCAGCAACGGCGATCCCTTCAACGCGGCGATCGTCGTGGCCAACTTCAACGCCGCGGCCGCCGACCCCACGGTCGGCACGGCCATCCGTCCGATCATCGCCAAGGTGACGGCGGCGGACACGTACACGGTGGTCTTCAACCTGGTCATTCCCTTCTCCACCTTCCCGATCAGCGCGCTGTCGGAGCAGCAGACGGCCTACATGGCCCACCCGAGCTCGCTGGTCAAGGGCTACACCGGCAACCCGATCGGCACCGGCCCCTTCGTCGTGACCTCTTGGCAGGTCGGCTACCAGTCGAACTTCAAGAAGAACAAGAACTACTGGCGCGCCGACGCGCACAACCGCCAGTTGCCCTACCTCGACGCGATCAGCTTTCACACGATTCCCGACGACCCCACGCGCAACCAGGCGCTGCAGTCGGGCCAGGTCGACATGATCCTCACCCAGGACGGCGCGAGCGTGGCGGCGCTGAAGCACATGAAGGGCATCAGCTACCGCACCGATGAGAACGATCCGATCGACCCGTCGGTCAACTGCCTGATCGTCAACACGACCGGCACCATGAACCAGTACTTCGCCTGGGCGGGCGAGTTCGCCGGCGCCGGCGTGCCGGGCGCCCTGTCGTATCTCATGCAGGGCCAGGCCGTTCCCCAGCAGGTCCAGATGGCCGACTGGATGGGAACCCTCGGGGCCGTGGATCCCTCGACGCTGTCGTGGAACACCAAGCTCAAGCCGGTCTTGAACGACGCCTCGATCCGCAAGGCCTGCGCGATGGCGATCAACCGCACTGCGTACCAGAAGGTCATCGCCGGCGGGGTTGGCGCGGTCGCCGACGGCGTCTACCGCAAGAGCTCGCAGTACTACCGCAACCCGAACTACCCGGCGTTCAACCCGACCAAGGCCAAGGCCCTCGTGAACGCCTACAAGGCGAAGAACGGCGTCTCCAAGGTCGGCTTCGTCATCGACATCGTCTCGGGCAGCTCCTCGGAGCAGAAGCTCTTCGCCTTCATCCAGCAGCAGCTCGGCGCGATCGGCATCTCGGTGACCCCGCGGCCCTCGACGCAGTCCCAGCTCATCCAGAACGTCATCCTGGGCGAGTACGACTGCTCCTCGTGGAACCAGTTCGGCGGGGTGGACCCCTCGATCAACTACGTGTGGTGGAACTCCCAGCCGGCCACGACGCCCCTCACCCAGGGCGGGATGGGGATGTCGGCGCTGCCGGCGGGGACCTTCATCGCGGGCGCGGTGAACTTCGCGCACCAGGGCGACCCGGTGATCGAGGGCTCGATGCTCAAGGCCCTCGCCTCCAAGCCCAACAGCGCGGCGTACAAGGGGGCGTGGGCCACGGTGAACGCGCAGTTCGCCAAGGACATCCCGTATCTGTTCCTCAACACCCTGGTCACGGCGTGGGCCGCCCGCACCAACGTCCAGAACTGGGCGTACGCGACGGCCGGCGACGGTGTCACGCGATGCTTGAACCCCGACGGTGGCTCGACGCGCTGGGACCAGATCTGGAAGTCGTAGGGCGCTAGGCCGACACGCGCCCGTGCACGTGACGCCACCACCATACGGTGGTGGAGGCGAGCACGGCCGACGTGACGGCGACCAGCGTGAAGGGCAGTGCCGGATCCTTGGTGAAGAGCACGCCCGAGAACGCCGCGGCCAGGGCCAACGAGGCCGTGCTCGCCGTCGAGGAGAGTCCCTGACGGCGGCTGAGCTCACGATCGTGCGCGCCCTGGGTGAGTAGCGACGACACCGACGGCATCGAGAGCGACGTCGCGACGGCCTCGAGCGAGCCGAGGCAGACGAGGGCCACGTTCGAGTGGATGTGGGGATAGAGGGCGAGGAAGAACGCGCCGTTGAAGAGGCCGATCAGCGCGATGGCGCGGCGATTGGCGTGATCGGCGAGCCAGCCGCCGACGCGGCTCAGCGCCACCCAGGGCAGGGCGAACATCGTCCAACTCAGTCGAATCTGCAACGTCGAGGCGTGGTGGGCGTGCATCAGCAGCGTCCAGCACGCCTCGTAGACGCCCACCGTCATGCCGCTCGCGCTCGCGGCGACGAGGGCACCCACCAGCTGGCGATTCCAGCGCAAGCGCACCAGCGGGCCGGACGTGAAGTCCGACTCACCGAGGTCGAGGTGCGTGGAGCGCAGCGCCGCGCCGAGGCTGATCAGCCCCGTGACGAAGAAGGCCCAGCCCAGGGCGTTCACGTTCACCGCGACGCCGATCAACGGACCCACCGCGACGCCGAAGAGCTGGGCGGCGAGGATCCGCGAGATCGCCCGGCCACGGCGCGCCTCGGGAAAGAGCGCCGAGACCGCCGAGAGGGCGGCGACCTCGAAGGCGCTGGCCGACGCGCCCTGGAAGGCGCGCGTCAGGGCGAACCAGGGCGCGTGGAACGGCAGCAGATACGTCATCGACGCGAATCCGTAGACGACGAGGCTGGTGATGAGGATCCGTCGACGCCCGAAGCGGTCAGCGACGTGGCCCATCAGGTACTGCGTGGCCACCCCGGCGATGAAGAACAACGCCTGGATCACGCCGATCACGCTCGGCGTGCCCCCACGGTGCTCGAGGAAGAGCGGCAACAGCGGCAGTCCCAACGTCGCCCCGGTCCACTGGAGGGCCACGATGAGCGTGAGCCGGCGCAGGGTCTGCTCTGGGGACGAGGGCATTACGTAGAGGCTAGCGGTGGCCCCGCCCTAGAGCGTGTGGCACTCGAACAGGATCAGCACGCCGAGCGCGCCGTAGACGATCGGCACGAGCCGCGGCGCGTGGCGCGTACCCCAGGCGACGACGCCCGGTCGCGTGGCGAGAGCCTGGGCCGAGGTGACGAAGACGACTTCGAGGACGGCGAAGGTTGCGAGCATCGCGAGAGCCCCCTCGACGCCCGTGGCGCGCAGCAGGGGGATCCACACCGCGACGTTGTCACCGCCCAGGGCGAGCGTCGCGAGGAAGGTCGTCGTCGCCCCGCGCCGGTACTGCTCGCGCGCCGGTTCGTGGCGCTGTCGCCACGCGTGCACGGCCAGGGCGAAGGGCGCGATCGCGAGCACCCCCACGACGCGCAGGGGCACCGCGGAGAGCGCCGAGCCCACGGCGGCCGCGATCGCGACGAGTGCGGCGACGCCGAGCACCTGCGCCCAGGCCACGCGACGGTGCCGCGCCGATGGCGTGACGACGAGCTGGGCGGCGAAGGCGAAGTAGTTGTCCACCATCGTGCCGAGGTAGGCGAGCGCCGCGACGAGGAAATCACCGGGGAGCGCGCGCACGCGTCGACATTACCGGCGGGTTGGAAAAGGGCGGAGATGGCCAGGGCTAATGTCGAACGAGAGGAAACGATGATCCGATCTGTCCAGCCCCCCACGTCCGACCACCTCGAGGCTGCGCGCCGGGTCGTCGCCGAGTACCTCGCGCCCACGCCGACCGTCGTCATCGACGTCCGGGGCCGTCGGGTGTACGCCAAGCTCGAGAGCCTCCAGGTGACGGGTTCGTTCAAGATCCGCGGTGCGCTCGCCGCCGTCAGTGCCGCGCACCGCGACGACCCCGGTGGCGCCGTGATCACGTCCTCGGCCGGCAACCACGGGCTCGGCATCGCACACGCCTCGTCGCTGCTCGGCGTTCGCGCGACCGTGGTGGTGCCGGCCAACGCGTCGGCGGCCAAGGTGAAGAAGCTGAGCCGCTACGACATCGAGCTGATCCAGCACGGCTCGTCCTACGACGAGGCCCAGGCCCACGCCCTGGAGCTGTCCGCGCAGCGCTCACTGCACTACATCTCGCCCTTCAACGACCCTCACGTCATCGCCGGTCAGGCCACCGTCTTTGACGAGCTGATCCTTCAGGCCCCCGACCTCGAGCATCTGGTCGTGCCGGTCGGCGGGGGCGGGCTGATCTCGGGGGTGCTGGTCTCGCGCGACGGGCACGGACGCGGCGACGTCCACGTCACCGGCGTACAGCCCGAAGAGAGCGCCGCGATGTATCACGTGCTGCGCGGAACGCCCATGTCCGAGGTGGTGCATCACCCGACGATCGCCGACGGACTGGCCGGCGGGGGCGACGAGGGCGCCGTGACCAACGACATCATCGCGGCCCACGGCGTGCGACTCGTGCTGGTGCCCGAGATCGAGATCCGCGCGGCGGTGCGCGAGAGCGCCGAGACGAACGGCCTCGTCCTCGAAGGCTCGGCGACCACCCCCTACGCCGCGATCGCGACCGGCCTGATTGGCGACGACGTCTCGCGCATCGGCTTCGTCGCGAGCGGGCGCAACATCGCCCACGAGCTTCTTAGCCAGCTCTTAAGCGAGCCTCGCCGCTTCTAGAGCCGGGACCCGAACGGTAGGGTGGGTCCATGGCCGTGTCCTCTCGCGCAGCGTCACTACTCCTCGCCCTGGTGGCCACGGCCCTCACCGTGACCGGCGTGGTCCTCGCCGCCACGGACTCCAATCCCGGTGGTTCGACCACCGACGCGCTGGCCCTGAACGGCTATCCGCCGCGCTCGGCCCAGCTGGCCGTGACGATCTCCTCGGGCCAGGCCTACGACGTGACGGCCAACGTGAACGTGAACTTCGTCACCAACGCGCTGGACGCCCAGCTCAACGTGCCGATGGCCTTTTCCAACGTGGGTGTCGACGTGCGACTGGTGAAGAAGCACGTCTACGTGGGACTGGCCAACCTCTCGACGATCGCCGGGGCCCCGTGGCTCGCGATGAAGGCGTCCGCTCCGTCCCTCTACGGCCTGTCACTCGAGATGACCAAGCCCGACATCGGCCTGATCAGCGGCTACACGTCAAAGTCGGTGACCACGTCGGGATTCCTCACGACGTATCGCTTCCGCCGCAACAACGTGGCGATCTCGATGCCGGGCTCGCTGCCCCTGTCGCTGCCGCGCCAGGGCGACGTGACCTTCACGATCACGACCGGCAGCCAGGGCGAGTTGGTCGCGGCGAGCTTCGCCGTGTCCTCGTCGCACAGCCACGCGTCCATCACGGCCACGGTGCTCTCCTACAATCAGCCGGCCGACATCGCGGCGCCCCCCGCCTCCCAGGTCAAGGCGCTCGACCCCGCACTGCTCTCGCGGGTCTTCGGGTCGTCGTCCCTGGGAGCTTTTTTGCGCCCCGGGGCGATCGCCTCCCTGGGCCAGGTCCAGCTCAACTAGCCCGTGGACGACGAAGTCCACCCCGAACCGCGGTGGCCGGCGTCGCTCGCGCTGGTCGCTTGCGCGGGACTCTACGTGGTCTTGCCCCATCGACTGGTGGTCGGACCACGCTGGCTATTGCCGATTCTGATCGTCCTGCCACTGGTGCCGCTCTCGGCGCGTCGTCACCGCCACCCCAGTGAGGCGCCGTCGGTTCGTCGCCTCACCCTCTTCCTCATCGCCGTGATCACGTTGGCGAACATCGTGTCGATGGCGTTGCTGGTCCACGAGTTGCTCAACGCGAACGTCTCCCAGGGACGCAACCTCATCTACTCGGCGATCGCGGTGTGGCTGACCAACGTGATCGTCTACGGCCTCTGGTTCTGGGAGATCGATCGCGGCGGACCGCACCTGCGCGCGGGTTCGTCGGCGGGCTGGCCGGACATCCAGTTCCCCCAGATGGAGAACCCCTCGCTGGCGCCCCCCACCTGGCGACCGCGATTCATCGACTACCTCTACACGTCCTTTTCCAACGGGTCGAGCTTCGCCCCGGCCGACGCCATGCCCCTCAGCGCGCGCGCCAAGGTGCTCTTCGCCGGCGAGGCGCTGGTCTCACTGGTCACGGTGGCGGTCGTCGCGGCGCGCGCCGTGAACATCCTCAAGTAGTTAGTGCAGCAGGCGCGCGACCAGCGCGCTCGCGCGGCTCACGTGGCCCTCGCGGCTCTCGTTGCGGTCGGCCAGCGTCGCGGCCGCGAGCCCGACGTTGATGCCCAGCCAGCGCAGCGGCTCGACCTCCCAGTTGCGGTTGACGTGGTTCACGAAGGGCAGGCGGGTGTGGGCCGTGTCGGCGTCGGGATCGACGATGAGATCGGCCAGGGCCGTCGCGCAGACGTGGCTCAGCACGACGCCGTCGCCGGTGTAGCCCCCGGCCGCGGCGAGTCCGCTGCGGTGGTCGACCTCGACGTAGGGGGAGTGGTCGCGCGGCATGCCGAGCGGCCCGCCCCAGCGGTGCGTCACCTCACCCGAGAGGTCGGGGAAGAGTTCGTGCAGCGTCGACTCGAGCAGGGCGAAGACGCGCTCGTTCAGGTCGTAGCGTGCCTCGACCGTGGAGCCGAAGTGGTACGGGGCGCCGCGCCCGCCGAAGGCGATCCGGTCGTCGCTCGTGCGCTGGCCGTAGATCACGACGTGACGCGCGTCGGCGAAGGTCTCGTAGCGGGCGAGTCCGACACCGCGCCAGAAGTCGCGCGACTGCGGTGCCGTGGCGATCATCAGCGAGTAGAGGGGCACCACGCGCCGGCGCTGTCGGGCGATGGTGGGGGTGTAGCCCTCCGTGGCGCGCACGACGTAGCGCGCGTGCAGCGATCCGTGGGCGGTGGCGACCACGGCGTCGCCGCGGCGATTCGCCGGCTGGATTCGGGTGACGGGCGAGTCCTCGTAGATCGTGGCCCCGAGGCGCTCGACGACCGCGGCGAGTCCGCGCACGAGACGCGCCGGGTTGAGACGGGCGCAGTGGGGCGAATACGTGCCGCCGCGCGCGCCCGCGAGGTCGAGGCGCTCGGCGAACGCGTCGCGCTCGAGCCAGGCGAGGTCGGCCTCGCTGACGCCGATCTGGCGGGCGTGTTCGACCTCGGCGCGCAGGCGCTCGACCTGGGCGTGGGTGCGCGCGGCGTAGAGGGTGCCGCCGTGGACGAAGTCGGCGTCGATGCCGTCGGCGGCCGCGGCGTCGCCTAACTCCGCGACGGCGTTTTGAAGGACGTGGCGCAGGTGGTCGTAGGCGTCCTGGCCGTGGTCGGCGATGACGCTCGCGGCCGCCTGGGGATAGAGCGCGGAGGCCCAGCCCCCGTTGCGTCCCGAGGCCCCGAATCCGCACACGTGAGCCTCGACGACTGCGACGTTGAGTGACGGGTCGCGCCGCAGCAGTTCGCG
>JAJXXB010000022.1 GCA_021781315.1 Actinomycetes bacterium
GGGGCTGGGCACGATCGCCGTGTCGCCCGGTCCCAGGAGAACCCACATCAGGTGGGTGAGACCCTCCTTGGCCCCGATCGTGGTGACGACCTCGGTGTCGGGGTCGAGATCGACGTCAAAGAGCGTTTTGTAGCGCGTGGCGATGGCCAGTCGCAGGTTGGGGATCCCACGGCTCGCGCTGTAGCGATGATTCTTCGGGTTGTGCACGGCCTCGGCGAGCTTCTCGACCGCGACATCCGGGCTCGGCAGGTCGGGGTTGCCGAAGCCGAAGTCCACCACGTCGCGCCCGGCGGCGCGCGCCTCGGCCTTCAACGTGTTGATCGTCGCGAAGACGTAAGGGGGCAGGCCGGTGATGCGACGGAATTCCATCAAAGAAATGTAGTGACTCAGCGAGTGCGACGCCACCTCGCCAGGTCGGCGACGCGCGCGTGCGGGCTCAGCACGGCCCAGGTGGCCCCCGCGGCGTCGAGAGCGTCGAGCGTCGCGTCGAGGTCGCTCGGCACCGGGCCCGCCCAGCTGACCGGTCCCTCGAGCGACGCCGCGGCCACGTCGGCCGGGGTCGCGTTCCACATGTTGAGAGTGACCCCGAGGGAGCGGGCGAGCTCGTTGGTGGCCGGCGCTCCCGCGCCGATCCACACCGGCATCAGCGGCTTCAGCGTGGTGGCGGTGGCGGCGAGCATCTCACGGCGCTCGTTGGCCGAGTACTCGGGCAGTCCGTAGGCGACGTTCTCCGCGGCGGAGAGCTTGTCGCCCGTGCCCAGTGCCGCGATCACCCGACCGGGGGCGATCACCTCGAGCGCGGTCAGCGTTTCGATGAGGTGCGCGGTGCCAAAGAGGCCGACGCGCGCGACGAGGGGACCCACGCTGATCTCGTGGCGAGCGGCCACCGCGGCGAGCACCGGGAAGGGCGCGAGCGCCGGGCGCGTCGGCGAGCCCATTGGCCAGAGGTGGTCGTAGGCGAAGACACCGTCGAGGCCGGCGTCGGCCGCCTCCGCCGCGACGTCGAGGGCGTGGCGCGCGCCCACCTCGAAGGTGGGAAGCAACAGTCCGATCTTCACGTCCCCATCCTCGCCGCCAGGGCCGCACCCATCGCGCTGGCGCGCGGACCGAAGGCCGCCTCGAGCACCCGCAGGCCGGGCCGGGCTGCGGCCCCCTCGGTGAGCGCAAGGAGGTGGCGTCGCGCGCTGGGCAGCAGGTGGCTCGAGAGGGCCGAGAGCCCCCCGCCCACCACGAAGGTCGACGTGTCGAGGATCGCCGCCAGGTTGGCCAGCCCCGCGGCGAGCCACCAGCCCATCTCCTCGAGCAAGCCACGGGCGCCCTCGTCGCCACGATCGGCCGCGGCGGCGACCTCCTCGCCGGTCGGATCGTCCGAGAAGCGCTCCACGTCGAGACGGCCCCCGCGGGCGGCCTCGCGGGCCAGGCGCGCGAGCGCCGTGCCCGACGCGTAGCGCTCCCAGCAGCCCCGGCCCCCACAAGGACAGGGTTCGCCGCGAGCGACCAGGGTCATGTGACCGATCTCGCCGGCGAAACCACCCGCCCCACGAAGAAGACGACCGTCAGCGACGATGCCGCCCCCGATACCCGTGCCCAGGGTGACCATCACGAAGTCGGTCACGTCGCGCGCCGCACCCCACCGCCCTTCGGCGAGAGCCGCCAAGTTGGCGTCGTTGTCAACCACCACACCCCGGCGCGCGAGCGCCATCGCCAGCAGCTCGCCCACGTTCGCGCCACTCGCGCCGGGCAGGTGAGGCGAGAAGGCAAAGAGGCCGCTCCTGGCCACCATGCCGGCCAAACCCAGACCGACGGGCGCGGTCTTTACGTCGACGCCGCAGCGAGCGGCCACGTCCTCGATTTGTCGGGCCAAGGAGTCGACCAGCTCGTCGACACTCGACGCGCGACTCGGCACCTGCGAGCTCGCGAGCACCGTGCCGTCGACATCGAGAGCCACGGCGAGGGCCTTGGTTCCGCCGACGTCCACGCCGATGGCGGCGTCGGTCATCGCAGCGACTCGACCCGCGCCTTCAGCTCACCCAGCGCGTCGCTCTGGATCCGCTGAGCGGCGCGCGAACGGATGAACGGCGGGATCGGCACGCGCAATTCCACCTCGAGGTCGTAGGTGACCCGCGTCGTCGTCCCGTCGGGCTCGAAGTGGTAGCGACCGTTGAGCGACTCGGTGATGTCGCCGCTCACCTGGGTCCAGGCCAGTTCTTCGGGGGCGCGACTGTAGTCGTAGCGCAGTGCGTAGGTCGTGGAGCGGCCGAACGCGGCGGCGCGGAACTCGACTTCGAGGGCGCGGCCCGAGCCGTCGCGCTCGATCACCTCGGCCCGCTTCACCTCGCTCGCCCACTCGTGATAGTGCTCGAAGTCGGTGACCACGCGGTACACGAGGTCAACCGGGGCATCGACCACCACCGATCGCCTCGCTCGCTGGACCACGTCACCTCCTCAGCCACCCTAGGTTACGTGGCGTCCGCCGCCGTCGAAGTCCGCGAGCCCCTCGCCCAGTCGTGCCGCCAAGACGTCCCAGTCGAATCGCTCACGCGTGACGATCGCCGCCCGTGCACCCAGGTCCTCGCGACGCGGCGCATCGCTCAGTAACGTGGCCATCGCCGACGCGAGGGCGCGCGAG
>JAJXXB010000265.1 GCA_021781315.1 Actinomycetes bacterium
GGCGTCGCCGACAGGTCCATTCGCAGCCTCGCACCTCGCGAGAGGGCACGCACAACGTCGTGGCCCTGGTGTGTCAGCGTGAGATCCGCCAGCGCGTGCGCGGTCGAATGTTTCGCGTCGCCACTGTCGTGATCCTCCTCGGCGTCGGAGCGGCGATCGTGATCCCCTCGCTGCATCGCGGCCACACGCCGACCGAGCGCGTGGGAGTGGTCGGAAGCCTGGACGAGATCTCTCGCGCACGCGTCGCGGCGGCCGCCACGGGCGTGGGCGTCAAGCTGCGCTTCTCGTCGATGACGACGCTGGCGGCGGCCACGTCGGCGCTGGACGCGGGGACCATCGACCTGGCGATCGTCAACGGCGACTCGCTCAAGGTGAAAGATCCCCTCTCGCCCACCAGCACCTCGAGCGCCACGCAGTTCGTGCGTGGCGTCGCCGTGGCCTTGGGCATTGCCCGCGCCCAGTCGGCCGCGGGACTTAGCAAGAGTCAGATCGCGACGCTCGCACGGGCGACGCCCTTGCCGATCACCAGCGTGCACCCGGGCAAGAGCGGTCGAGCGGCCGATCCCACCTCGATCGTTGGCGTCATCTTGATCTTCATCATGCTCTCGCAGTACCTGGGCTGGATCCTCGTCGGGGTCATGGAGGAGAAGTCCAGTCGCATCGTCGAGGTCCTGCTCGCCACGGTGCGCCCGATCCAGGTCGTGACGGGCAAGGTCCTCGGCATCGGCCTGGTGGCCTTCGCCCAGGCGGGGATCATCCTCGCCTGGGCCCTCGTCCTGGCCCGGATCGTCGGCTCGAACCTGATCCACGGCACGGCGCCCTGGGCGCTCGTGAGCATCCTCGTCTGGCTGGTGCTCGGCTACTCCTTCTACTGCTGGATCTACGCGGCCGCCGGCTCGATGGTCGAGCGCCAAGACCAGGCCCAGACCCTGGCCTTCCCCCTCACGCTGCCGCTCATCTTCGGCTACGTGATCTCCCTGACCACCGCGAGTTCGGGCACCGCGGCCGGCTGGTTCAAGGTCTTCGCCTACATACCCTTCACCGCGCCCTTCGCGATGCCCACCCTCGTCGGCCTGGGCGAGGCCACCTGGTGGCAGTTCAGCGCCGCGGTCGCCATCGACATCGTCTGCACGATCGCGATCGCCCGCGGCGCGGCGCTCGTCTACCGACGCGCGATCCTGCGCACGGGCTCGCGGGTGAAGATCCGCGAACTGCGCCTGCGCGCGCACTAGTTCCACGTGGTCGCTCGCCCGCGCCCGTCGGGGCGTCACGGGCGCGTTGGTAGGCTGAAGCATGGCCGACGAACCCCGCAGTCGGCGGCGCCAAAGTTCTCCCCCGGCCCGAGCCAGCGATGACGGCCCCGCCTCGGCGGATGCGACGCCGCGCCAACGCCCGCGCGCCGCGCACGCTCGTCGCGGGCATCGAAGATGGCGCAACTGGGCGATCGCGGGTGTCGCCCTCGTCGTGGTGCTCGTCGCGGGCGCGGGCGCGGCCTACCTCTACGCCCGGCACCGCTTCGACGCGATCCCCAAGCTCACGGTGCATCACGAGACCTACGCGGTCCCGGGCAAGCCCTTCAACATCCTCGAGATCGGCTCGGACTCGCGCGTCGGCCTCTCGGGCGCGCTGGCCCGCCAGACGGGTGCCTCCACGGGCCAGGTGTCCGGCCAGCGCAGCGACGTCGTCAAGATCATGCACGTCGATCCCAACGCCGGGACGATCTCGATCCTGTCCATCCCGCGCGACACGACCGTGACGCTGCTCGCCAACCAGTCGCTCTACGGCAAGTTCAACCGCATCAACGTCAACTACGGCTCGGGTCCCTCGCTCCTCGCCCAGACCATCACCGCCAACTTCGGGATTCCCATCAACTACACGGTCCAGGTCAGCTTCGGCGGACTGGTCAACGCGGCCGAGGCCATCGGCGGCGTCTACCTCGACTTCCCCTACCCCGCCCACGACTCCTATTCGGGACTGCACATCGTCCACGCCGGTTGCCAGTTGGTCAACGGCGCGGCCGCGCTCGCGGTGGCGCGCAGCCGCCACTACTACTACAACATCAAAGGCAACGGCGTCTGGCCGAAGAACGCGATCAACCTCACCTACGCCCAGCTGGCCCAGGACGGCTGGATCTACGACGGCACGAGCGACTACGGGCGCATCGACCGCCAGAACGCGTTCCTGCGTGCGATGATCAATCGCGTCAAGGGCAAACTCGGCAATCCCCTCGCGATGAACGACTTCCTCGCCTCGATCCCCCAGGGGGTCTCGATCGACGCGAAGTTCACGTTGAATCAGATGATCGGCCTGGCTCTCAAGTTCCGCCACTTCAACCCGGCGAACATGAGGACCTACACCCTCGCCACCACCGGCGCGACGGTCAACGGTGCCGACCTCCTCTTCGTCCAACAGCCCGCCGCCCAACAGATGCTCGTCGACATCTTCGGCTCCGAACTCGTCGCCCCTACCAACCCGCCGCCCAACGAGGCGTTCCAGACGCCGCCCCCGCCGGCCATCACGACCACCACCGTGGCGAGCCACCCCACAACGTCGGCGCCAACCCATGCTTCGGCTACCTCGACGACGTCGACCACCCTGCCCACGACGGCGACGCCGTCCTTCGATCCTGTGCCGTGCGCCGGTCCCTAGGGCGAACGTCGCTGCGCCGCCCCACCCCTACGTGACGCACATAGAGTTTCCACGATGGAACTCCCTGACGATGTCGAGACACCACGGCTTCGACTGAGATCCCTCACGGCCCAGACCGTGGAGAGGCTGCTCGATGGCGACGTCACGGGCGCCTCGCAGATTCAGGGCTCCGCCTTTAGCGAACACTTCCTCGAGTCGGTCAACGAGACCTTTCTCAAAATCCACCTCGAAGGGCTACGTCGACACCCGTCCGACCCTGGGTGGTTCGTGCGCGCCATCACCCGCAAGGACGACGGCCTCATCGTCGGCCACTGCGGATTCCACGGCGCGCCCCAGGACATCGGCCGCGCCGAGATCGGCTACACGATCTTTCCGCCCTATCGGCGCTGCGGCTACGGCGCCGAGGCCGCCCAGGGACTCGTGGAGTGGGCGCGACTGCGACGCGCGCCCGCCGTGGTCGCGGCCGTGTCGGTGACCAACGTCGCCTCCATCGGACTGGTGACCAAACTCGGCTTTCGGGCCTCGGGCGTCGTGAGAACGCCCTCGGGCGACGAAGAGTTCGTCTTCGAACTGCCCCTCGCCGAGTGAGGTCGCATACTCACGTTGACGCGCGACTGGCGCGCACGTAGGACACGGTGACGCTGAGGCTGCGCGTGCACACATCGATGGGCCGCCCAAGAGGCACCACGAACTGCGACGGGGAGCCGAAGGCGACCTCGAGACTCGTCGCGCGCTGGGCCGCGCACGGAACGGCGGCTGGCGGAATCGAATTCACGTACAGGGGAACGTCGGCCGCCTCGCCGGGGGCCAGTACCACGAAGTTCCCAGTGGACGTGAGGAGCGTCGTGGTGCCCGCGGGCCCCACGGCGCGCCCGAGGGCGGTGGGCTGGATGAGGGGGGCGCCATCGAGGTAACAGGGACCCGTGCCGTGATTGGTGAAGCGAAGCGAGGTCGACGCCACGCCGCCGAGGGTGGCGTGGCGCAGGTGAACGCTGGTGGTGCGTGCCGTGCAGATGTCGACGCCTCGATAGGGCCCCGCGGCCAACGCTGGAAGGACGTGGAAGTTGATCCCATCGGCGGTCACGAACACGGCGCCCTGGAAGACTTGGTAGATCGCCGCGGTGGGCCCGACGTCCGAGATCCATCCGGGACTACCCCCGCTGTAGCCCACGGCGTCCACTGACGACCACGTGGTGCCCCCGTCCGTGCTCTCGACCAGTCCCCCCGCCGGATTCAAGAGCACGCCGTAGAGGAGTCGGCCGTTGCCGCTCGGAATGACGTAGACCTCGGTTCCCCCGAGGTTGCCCACCACATTGCGCATCGGTGTGTCGTCGAGCACCGTCGACCACGACGCGCCGTCACTCGAACTGCGGAACATCTTGGCCGTGAAGTGATACATCCCGTAGTCGTGAAAGCAGGTGAGGAGCCAGCCTCGACTATTCACGATCAACTGACCGATGAACAATCCGCTACACGGATTGACGAGCGTCGACCACCGTTGGCCACCGTCGTGGGTCGCAAGGAGCGAGGTCCCGATCGTCGTGCCACCGTTGCTCTGGCTGACGACATCGATCGTGGCGGACACGGCGGCGAGCAGCGTTGCTCCCTGGTGGAAACGAGAGCGCCGTACCGGAATCGTTCGCACCGCGTCGGGCACCGCCGAGCCCACTCGAAAGAGTTCCAGCGCGCTCGAGCAGGGCCGCGGCAACACTGTCGTTGCACGCGGGCACCGAGTGCTAACGACACTCAGCGTGCGCCCGCTCATCGCGTAGCCCGACGCCGTTCCTGCCACCACGAGCCGCGTCCAGCTGCGACCGGCGTCGAGCGTTTCGTAGAGGGGCGACCCCGCGACACTGACGTAGCCGACCCGACGACTTGCGAAGTCAATCGACTGATCGTTGCCGACGCCAGAGAAGTCGCTGAAGATCGGGTAGAAGTCGATGGTCGATGGCAACGCGCTGACGATGCGCCACGAGCGGGCTTGGTCGGTGGTGCGCACGAGGTAGTAGCGAAAGTGGTCAGCGCCCAGGGGGCGCGTGGCCAGGGCGTAGCCCAACGACCCCGACACCATGTCGATCTGATCCAACTGGCTGACGCCACCGAGGGCGGTGTTTGTCAGGGGCGATCCAAGGGTTACCGTCGCCGCGGCCGCTCTACCGTTCACCCTCGTCCTCGCCGGGGCGACAACGAACGCGCCCACCGTGGCCACGAGTGCGAGGACGAGCACGACGACGCCCGCGACGGACCAGGAGCGATGCGTCGTCGGCAGCGTCAACTCGGTCACAAAGTCCGACCCTAGGCCCACCGATCGGGCTTTCCACGGCGCCCCTCGCGCGCGCTCGAGGTGCCGTGAAGGCGGATCCGGCCGCCAGCGGCGCGGAGATCTCGCGAGTCGAGACCAGCGGACGTGCTCGAGTCCTCGAGACGGTTCTGGCGCGCTCTACGCTCTGGGGAACCAAGGAGGGACATGAGTGAATTCCCCTACGCCGAGCGCTTCGCGGTGCATCGCGCGCTGCCCGAGGCGGGCGAGGATCGCGACGCGATCCTCTCGACACTCGCGGCGATGGCCGCGGCCGAGGACCCCACCTGGGAGAGTGGCCAGTGCTCGGGCACGATGTACTGCGGCGACCACGAGCACTACGAGTTCCTGAACGAGGCGTTCGGCCACTTCTCCCACGTCAACTCCCTCCAGCGCGACATGTGCCCGAGTTCGACCAAGTTCGAGTCCGAGATCATCGCCATGACCCTCGACCTACTCGGGGCCTCGAACGTGACCGGCACCCAGCCCGCGGGACTCGTCACCTCGGGCGGCACCGGCTCGATCCTGCACGCCGTGCTCGCCTATCGCGACGCGCGTCCCGACGTGGTGCGACCCAACATCATCAAGCCCGAGACGGCGCATCCGGCCTTCGCCAAGGCCGGGCACCTCTTCGGCGTCGAGGTGCGCGTCGCCCCCATCGATCCGCTCACGACCCAGGTGGATCTCGACTGGGTCGCCGAGCACGTTGATGACTCGACCATCGCCCTCGTGGGCTCGGCCTGCAACTACGGCTACGGCACGGTCGATCCGATAGCCGAACTCGGCGAGCTGGCCCTTGAACGCGGGGTGGGCCTGCACGTCGACGCCTGCCTCGGAGGCTTCCTGCTGCCCTTCGGGCGCGAGCTCGGCTACGACATCCCGGCCTTCGACTACTCGGTGCCGGGGGTCACGACGATCTCGGCCGACACCCACAAGTACGGCTACGCGTTAAAGGGCACCAGCGTCGTCACCTTCGCCGACCAGCGACTTCGCAACGCGCAGTACTTCTACCAGACCGACTGGTCGGGCGGGAAGTACTGCTCGCCGGGCATGGACGGCTCGCGCTCGGGCGGCCTGCTCGCCGCCACCTGGGCGGCGATGGTCTCCCTGGGCCGCGAGGGCTATCGGCGCTACGCCGCCGACATCTTCGCGACGGCCGCCGCAATGCGCGAGGCCGTGGCCGAGCACGACGCGCTGCGCGTGATGGGAAGCCCCACGTTCCTCTTTTCCATCACGTCCGACGAGTTCGAGATCTACCACGTCAACGACTTCCTGCGAACCCGCGGCTGGCGCCTCAACGGCCAGCAGTACCCCAACGCGATCCACATGGCCGTCACGCGCCCCCAGACCCAGCCCGGCGTCGTCGAACGCTGGCGCCACGACCTGGCCGACGCCGTTGCCTACGCGTCGACCAAGGGTTTCGAGCCCGCCCAGTCGGGCTCCATCTACGGCGGGGTCGCCGGCGGATCCACCAGCGAGGTCGACGACGTGGTCAAGTTCTTCATGGCCGACATGATGGACCACCAGATGTCCCTGCCGTGAGCGACCTCGTCCTCGCCATCGATCTCGGCACGGGTGGGCCCAAGGTCGCCCTCGTGGACGAGACCGGCGCCGTGCTCGACTACGAAGCCCACCGCGTCGCGACGTTCCTCGACGACAGCGGCGCCGCGACCCAGGACGCCCGCGAGTGGTGGGACATCGTGCGCGCGGCCACCGCACGGCTGACCGCCGCCCACGGCACCGGGCGCGTGGTGGGTGTCGCGGTCACCGGTCAGTACGCCTCGACCGTGCCGGTGGACGCGAACGGCCTACCCACCGGGCCCTGTCTCACCTGGCTCGATACGCGCGGCGGACCCCACGCGCGCGCGGCCGTCGGCGGGCCCGTGCAGGGCTATCACCCGCGCAAGGCGCTGCGCTTCATCCGCGTGAACGGCGGCGCGCCCTCGACCTCGGGCGCCGACCCGGTGGGCCAGATCCTCTATCTCACCCGCGACGAGCCCGAACTCGTCGCGCGCACCCGCTGGTTCTTAGAGCCCGTCGACTATCTCACCATGCGCCTGACCGGCGTCGCCTCGGCCACCCACGCCTCGCGCCTCGCGCTGTGGATGACCGACAACCGCAACCTCTCGCACCTCGACTACGACGCGGGCCTCCTCGGTCTCGCCGGCCTCGACGCGTCGAAGCTGCCGCCGCTTCTCGCCTTCGGAGACGTGGTGGGCACCGTGACGACCGGCGTCGCCGCCGAGCTCGGCCTCTCACCCGATGCGATCGTCGTGACCGGAATGCCCGACCTGCACGCCGCGGCCATCGGCGCGGGCGCGACCGCCCCCTACGCCACCCACTTGGCGCTGTCGACCACGTCGTGGGTCAGCTGCCCGGTGACGACGAAGAAGACCGACGCGCTGCACTCGATCGCGACGGTGCCGGGGCTCTCGAACGACTCCTACCTGGTGATCAACAACCAAGAGACCGGCGCCGGGGCGCTGGACTGGTTGCGCCGCGTGGTGGGAGCACCCGACTACGAGGCCCTCACGGGAATCGCGGCGGCGACGCCGCCGGGCGCGCGCGGCGTGCGCTTTCGGCCCTGGCTCGCCGGCGAGCGCTCCCCGGCCGAGGACAAATCGGTGCGCGCGAGCTTCGCCAACCTCTCACTCGCCACCGACACCGGCGACCTCGTGCGCGCGGTGCTTGAGGGCGTGGCCGCGAACAGCGCCTGGCTGTTCGGTCACGTCGAGACCTTCACCAAGCGCCGCCTCGAACCGGTCCGTCTCCTCGGCGGCGGCGCCCAGTCGGACCTGTGGGCCCAGATCTACGCCGACACCCTCGACCGGCGCATCGAGCGAGTGGAGAACCCGCTCGTCGCCCAGGTGCGCGGCGCGGCGCTGCTCGCCTGGTCGCGGGTGCGCGGCCGTCCGCTCGACGAGTTCGTGACCACCCCACCGGTCAGCGTCTTCGAGCCGACGACCACCGAGGCCTATCGCGAGCTGGTCGCCGACCTGCCGAAGCGATTCCGTGCCGAGAGCCGCGCCGGGCGTCGTGCGAAGAGGGGCCCGCGCACGGCGTAGGTTGAGGGGAGTTCAAAGCGAGGAACCATGCCCTATCAGTTCACGCAGCAGGGACTCGAGGTCCAAGAGTCGGTGCGCCGCTTCATGGAGCACGTGATCTATCCCAACGAGGAGACCTTCTACAACCAGCTCGCCGAGGTCGGCACCGACGGTTACCCGCCGATCATGGACAAGCTCAAGGCCGCCGCCCTGGAACGGGGCCTGTGGAATCTCTTCCTGCCGCACCTCAAGGCCGACCACCCCGGCACCCCGTTGTCGAACCTCGACTACGCGCCGGTCTCCGAGTTGCTCGGGCGCGTCGGCTTCGCCTCGGAAGCACTGAACTGCAACGCGCCCGACACCGGCAACATGGAGATCCTCAACCTCTATGGTTCGGACACGGTGAAGGCCGAGTGGCTCGCGCCCCTGCTCGCCGGTGAGATCCGCAGCGCCTTCTCCATGACCGAGCCCGACGTCGCCTCCTCGGACGCCACGAACATCGGCCTGTCCATCGAGCGCGACGGCGACGAGTACGTGCTCAATGGCCGCAAGTGGTTCTCCTCGGGCGCTCGCGCCGAGCGCTGCAAGGTCCTCATCGTCATGGGCAAGACGAATCCCAACGCCTCGCGCCACCTCCAGCAGTCGATGATCGTCGTGCCCAAGGACACGCCGGGCGTCGAGCTGGGCATGGATCCGCACGTCTTTGGCTACAACGAGCGCGGCGGGCATCCCGAGATCATCTACCGCGACGTACGCGTGCCGGTCGACAACCTCCTCGGTGAGGAGGGCGGCGGTTTCGCCATCAGCCAGGCCCGCCTCGGGCCGGGGCGGATCCATCACTGCATGCGCTCCATCGGCGTCGCCGAGCGGGCCCTCGAGCTGATGGTGACCCGTTCCCTCGAGCGCACGACCTTCGGCACCAGCCTCGCGCGCAAGGGCCTGATCCAGGACTGGATCGCCGAGTCGCGCATCGAGATCGACATGGCGCGCGAGTACGTGTTGAAGACGGCCCATCTCATGGACACCGTGGGAAATCGCGCGGCGGCGACCGAGATCTCGGGCATCAAGGTGGCGATTCCCAACATGACCCTGCGCGTCATCGACCGGGCGATCCAGGTCCACGGCGCGGCCGGGGTCACCCAGTTCTACCCCCTGGCCTCGATGTACGCCCACCAGCGCACGCTGAGAATTGCCGACGGACCCGACGAGGTGCACAAGATGACCATCGCGCGCCGCGAGATCATGAAGCACCAGCCGGACTTTCGCATGCACGATCCCCGCTAGGGATTTACCCGCTGAAGGCCGCCTCGATCTCGAGACGCCGACGCGCCTCCTCGTGGCGCCACGCGGCGAGCAGGGCGATGGTGAGACTCGCCACCCCGGCGAGGCCCGTCGCCACGAACGGCGCCCACAGACGTGCGCCCACGTAGTAGGTCATCCACAGCGACGCGCCGACGGCGCCGACCGCCCACGACGACACCGACACGCCCGACGCGTCACGGCTGCGAATCAGCTCGATGATCTGGGGGCCGCGCGTGATCGACATGGCGAGCCCGATCCCGTAGACGCCGTCGGACCAGCCGCCCAAGTACGTGGGCACGATCGTAAAGAGCGCGAAGAAGATAAAGGACTGCACCACCACGCGCGCGTGACGCCACGGCGCGAGGCGATAGAGGATGCTCAGCTGCACGGGCAGGACGATCAGGCTGCCCATCACGATCTCGGGCGAGCGTGCGACGACGCCGTAGGTGATCCAGAACAGGCCCATGTAGACGAAAATCACCCACGTGGCCAGGGAAACTCCGTCGACGCCGCGCGTCGCGAGGCGCCGCAGCTGCGCGCTCGCGCTGACCAGTCCGAGACCGACGGCCGTCCACCCCAACACGACGGTCAGGGCGCGGAAGGTCACCTCCCCAGGCTAGCGGCGGGCACTCCTACCGTCGGCGATTCGCCGCCGAGATCACCGCTTCGAGCGAGGCGTCGAGGATCGACGAACTCATGCCGACGCCCCACCACGTGGTGCCGTCCTCGCCCTCAGCCTCGACGTAGGCGACGGCCGACGCGCTCGAGCCCGCGGTGAGAGCGTGCTCGTGGTAGTCGCGGACCTTGAAGTCGATCGCCATCTCGTTGCGCAGGCCCGACATCATCGCGTCGATGGGTCCGTTGCCCTCGCCCTTGACCGTGACGTGCTGACCGGCCACGACCAGCTGAGCGAAGATCCGCGTGCTGGTCGAGTCGGTGGAGACCTCTGAGCTGAGCAGCTGGATGGTCGGGTTCTCGGGCAGGTAGGTCGTCGTGAAGACGTCCCAGATCTCGGCCGGCGAGATCTCGGTGCCCGAGGTCTCGGTGAGCTCTTGGACCTGCTTAGAGAACTCCACCTGCATGGCGCGCGGCAGCTCGAGACCGTGCTCGGCCGAGAGCAGGTAGGCCACGCCGCCTTTGCCCGACTGGGAGTTGACCCGGATGATCGCCTCGTAGGTGCGCCCGGTGTGCTTGGGGTCGATCGGCAGGTAGGGCACCTCCCAGACGTCGTAGGTGTCGCCGATGGCGGCCATGCCCTTCTTGATCGCGTCCTGGTGAGAGCCGGAGAAGGCCGTGTAGACGAGCTCGCCGACGTAGGGGTGGCGCGGATGGATCGGCAGGCGGTTCGCGTACTCGGCCACGTGGCGCACCTTGTCGATGTCGCGGATGTCGAGCTCGGGGTCGACCCCC
>JAJXXB010000049.1 GCA_021781315.1 Actinomycetes bacterium
ATCGACCTCGCGCGCGCCCAGCGCGGCGGCGTGGGCGATCGCCGCCGTGACGAGGGCTTCGCCCGCTCCGAGTCCGCGCGCGGACTCGTCCACGACGACGTCTTCGATCATGGCGAGATCTCCACTGGGGATCGGAAAGACGGCCAGGGTGAGCGTTCCCAGAATCGCGCCGCCGTCGCGCGCTACGAACAGGGTGAGCGACGGATTCTCGACGATGCTCGCGAGCTTCGCGTCGTCGATCCTCTCAGCGCGTGAGGACAGCTGGGGAATCAGCGAATTGAGCGCGTCGCGGACCTCGTCGGTGGCACGTTCGACGATCTCAACGACGAGGGTCATGACTCGCCTCGCCACACCGGTCGGCGCAGGTCGTCGTAGAAGACGTCACGGCCCTCGCCGGCGATGGCCGCGAAGACGTGATCGGCCCAGCGCTCGGCGCCCAGCGTCGGCGAGGGCAGCGCGTGGCGGGAGAACCAGCCGAGGTCGGTCACCTCGAGGGGGTGCGCGTTGAGCTCGCCTCCGGTCGCGCGGCACAAGAAGAGCAACGAGTAGAGCGGGATCCGCGACGCGCCCAGTCGCATGCCGTCGAGCACGCCGATGAGCCGTTCGACCTCGACCTCGACGCCGGTCTCTTCGAGCACCTCCTTCACCACGACCTCGGGCGCGGAGTAGCCGATGTCACACCAGCCGGTGGGATAGAGCCACACCCCGGAGTCGGCGCGCTGGATGAGGAGAAGCTCGCCCTCGTCGTTGAAGACCGCGGCGCCGACGGCGACCTTGGGGGTGGCGTATCCCGGCACGCCGCTACCGACCTCGCGCATCCATTCGGTGACGATGCCGTCGGCGTCGAGGACGTCGTCGAGCCCCTCGACGGCCGCCGTCTTGATGTCGGCGGCGATCTTCAGCACCTCTTCGAAGCGCTCGCGCTCGTACTGGCTCTGCGTGAAGCCCAGCCCCGTGCGCGCCACGCCGGCGAGCGACTCCGCCCAGCGCAGCAGGGTCTTGTCCGGAACCGTCGGGGCCACGCTGGAACGCTACGCCTAGGCGAGCGCCGCGTCGAGGACGTCGTCGAGCTCGGCGACGATGCCCGTGTAGAAGGGACCGAACTCGCCGTAGAGGGTCGAGGCCTCGTCGAAGCGCATCGTGTAGACGCAGTCCTTCAGGTCGTCGACGTGCACGGCGAAGAGCGTCACGCCCCACTCCCAGTCATCGAGTCCGGCCGAGCCAGTCACGACCTGCAGGACCCGGCCGCGGAAGTTCTTGCCCGACTTTCCGTGCTCGCGCATCAACTCCTCACGTCGCTCGTACTCGAGGCCGAACCAGTTATTCACCTCACCGCGACGCTTGGACATGGGATAGAAGCAAAAGGCGGTCTTGCCCTCGGGGGGCAGTACGGGATAGAGGCGGTCGTTCACCATCTGCTCGGGCATGCCCGCGGCGTACTCGCTCACCTCGGTGACCGACACGTAGCTCTCGGCCACGGTCAGGCCGGCCGCCTGGATGTAGGACTGCAGGAGGCGCAGGTCCCAGAGGTTCTCGCCCAGGATCATGAAGGCGACGTCGCCCTTGGCGCCCATGATCGCCGCGGTGACGACCTGGAGACCCTTGCCCTTGGCGTTCTCGATGGCGGCGGCCAGACCTTCGCGCTCGACCTCGCCCTCCACACGGCAAAAGAGGTGCAGCACGTTCAGTCCGCGCGAGGGGGTCAGGGGTTCGGGAGTCATGGCCCCATGCTACGGCCCGCGTTCTCGCCCCAGACGCGACGACGCCGCGGGCGAACCCGCGGCGTCGTCGTCGATTGCGGAGGGTCTAGTAGTCCTCCATGCCTCCACCGGGCATGGCCGGCGCCTTCTCCTCGGGCTTGTCCACGATGACCGCCTCGGTCGTGAGGAACAGCGCCGCGATGGACGCCGCGTTCTGCAGGGCCGAGCGGGTGACCTTGGCCGCGTCGATGACGCCCGCCTTGATCAGGTCCTCGTACTCGCCGGTGGCGGCGTTGAGGCCCTCGGTCGGAGTCGCGAGGTTGCGCACGCGGTCCACGATGACGCCGCCTTCGAGGCCGGCGTTCACCGCGATCTGGGTGAGCGGCGCCTCGACGGCCTTGGCCACGATGCGCGCACCGGTGGCCTCGTCGCCGACCAGGGAGTCCACGACGTCCTCGATCGCGCTGCGCGAACGCAGCAGGGCCACGCCACCGCCGGGCACGACGCCCTCTTCGATAGCGGCCTTGGTCGTCGAGACCGCGTCCTCGATGCGGTGCTTCTTCTCCTTCAGCTCGACCTCGGTCGCCGCGCCCACCTTGATGACGGCCACGCCGCCGGAGAGCTTGGCCAGACGCTCCTGGAGCTTCTCGCGGTCGTAGTCCGAGTCGGTGTTGTCGATCTCGGCCTTGATCTGGGCGATGCGGCCCTTGATGTCGTCCTCGGCGCCGGCGCCTTCGACGATGGTCGTCTCGTCCTTGGTCACGACGACCTTGCGGGCCGAGCCGAGCAGCTCGACGCTGGCGTTCTCGAGCTTGAGGCCGACCTCCTCGGCAATGACGGTCGCGCCGGTGAGAATCGCCATGTCCTGGAGCATCGCCTTGCGGCGCTCGCCGAACCCGGGGGCCTTGACGGCCACGGACTT
>JAJXXB010000012.1 GCA_021781315.1 Actinomycetes bacterium
AGCCGTAGACGTCGGCGTCGAGGATGCCGACCTGGTGACCGGCCTGGGCGAGCGCGATGGCGAGGTTGACCGTCACCGAGGATTTGCCGACGCCCCCCTTGCCCGAGGAGATCCCGAGCACGCGGGTTTTGGCGAGCTTGTCGAGGAACTTGGGCGTGGCGCCGTCGTGGTGGTGGCCCGGGCCGGGCTCGGCGGTCATGTTCCCGCGCAGGAAGTTGCGCAGTCCCAGGCGCTCGTCGTCGGTCATCGAGCGCACGCGCACGGTCGCGCCGGGCGCGACGTCGGCGATCTCGTCCTCGATCCAGGCGCGGTTCGGCCACTCGACGAGGGGCAACACGAGCTCCACGGCGGCCACATCGTCACGGACCTCAACGGTGCCGAGAAAGCCCAGTTCCTCGAGGGAGCGCACCAGCTGGGGCTCGGTAATCGCGCCAATCGCCTGGCGTAGGTCTGTGGACATCAGCGTCTCCTCGTCATAACCCCCCTACGAGGTTACCGTCGCGCCCGGGGGGCCTCACTCGTAGACTGCGCTTCGTGAGTACCAACGAGGGCGAACTCGACGCGGGCCTGTTCAACGCCACGGTCACGAGCCTCACCCACTCCTTTGGCGACCGCACCCGGCGCGCCATCTACCTCTACCTGCGCGAAAAGCCCGGCACGACCGCGGCCGAACTCGCCGAGCACTGCCAGGTCCACGCCAACGTCGTGCGCCACCACCTTGAGCGCCTGACCGAGGGCGGTTACGTCACCTACGACAACCTGCGAAAGACCACCGTCGGGCGCCCGGCCAAGGGCTACCGGGTCGTGGACACCGCCCCGGCGATGGAGGCCGCGGTGCGCCGCGACACCCTGCTCGTGGCCCTGCTCGAGCGGGCCCTCGACCGACTCGGGGCCGGCGAGGCCGAAGCCATCGCCCACCAGGTCGGCATCGAGTACGGGCGGGGCCTGGGCGCGAGTGGTGTGACCCTCGAGTCCGGCCGGCCCGTGAAGGCGGCCCTCGCCTCGATCGCGGGACTGCTCAACGCTCACGGCTTCGCCGCGCGCGCCGAGAGTGTCGAGAACAGCGTCTCGGTCGTCTCAGAGAACTGTCCGTTCGGCCTCGCGGCCCAGCACCACCCGGTGCTGTGTGCCGTCGACCGCGGGCTGATAGCGGGCATGCTCGAGGGCGTGGGCAGCGGACGCACCGCGGTGACGCTCTCCTCGACGACCCTCGGCGACCACTCGTGTCGCCGCCAGCTCAACTAATTCGCTACCCGCCCAGCCCGTAGCGCGCGAGATACGGCGCCGCGACGGCTCGCTGGGCGGCCGAAGGACCCAGCGCGAGAAAGATCCGCAGCTGGGCCGCAGCGAGCGCGGCGTTGCCCGGGGTGTCACTCGCCGCGATTGCGTAGTAGAGCCGCGCGCCGGGGTCGCGCGGGGCGAGCGTGATCGCCCGGCGCAGCGTCGCCGTGCCGAGTTGCACGAGCGCGGCGTTCTTCGCCGAGCTGCCGGCCGAGAAGTCGAGCCAGCCGCTCTGGGTGAGGGCCTCGACGTTGTGCGGATCGAGCTGGAGCACCTGGGCGTAGGCGGCGAGGGCCGCGACGTCATTGGCGTTGGCGACGTCGGCCTCGGCCTCGATGAGGAGCTGGGTGATCTGCGCGGCGTGACCGAGGGTCACCGACCCGGTGATCGAGGTGCCGGCCTGGCGCGGCTGGACGGCGGACCAGAGCACGACCGCGATCGCGATCCCAAAGGCGAGCCCCGCGACGACGAGCCAGCGACGGCGCCGCACCCGCGGTTTTGGCGCCACTGCGGGCGCGGGCTCGACGAGCGCGGCCGCGCGCTTGGCGAGGTCTTGCATCGCGGCGTGCTCGCGCGCCTCGATCGCCGCCAAGGCTACGTCGCTCAGCTCGCCGGCTGCGAACTCACGACGGGCGTCAGCGAGGGAGGCCTCGCGCAGGGCCAACTCGTCGTCGAGCTCGCGGCGAGCGCTCATCGGCGCCTCGCCAGACGCACCGCGACCCCGAGCAGCGCCAGCAGGACCAGCAGGGGCACGAGCCAGAGCACGACCCCGATGCCCGAGGTCGGCGGGCTGAGCAGGACCGAGGAGCCGTAGGTCGACTCGAGACGGGTGAGGATCGAGGCGTCACTCGCCCCGCCGGCAACTAGCCGGGCGATCTCGTGGCGCACCGCGAGCGACGAGGTCGAGGTCGACTGGGCGACCGAGAGGTCCTCACAGGACGGGCAGCGTACGAGGGTCTCGAGGTGCGCGACCCGCGAGGCCGCGCTCGGCGCGTGCGGGTTCACGAACACGACGGCGACTGTAACGACGACGAGCGCGGCGAGGAAGGTCCAGAAGGACCCGAGGCGCCTCACGCGCGCACCCGCGCGACGACGCTGCGCAGCTGGGCGGCCGAGACCGCACCGAGGAGGGTCGCGGCGACCCGGCCGCGGGCGTTGATGATGAAGGTCGTCGGCGGCGAGGTCACCCCGTAGCGATTGGCGATCTGCCCGCCGGGGTCGACCACCGAGGGATAGAGCGAGCCGTAGTGGCGCGCGAAGGCGCTCGCCGCGGCGACCGAGTCGTTAAAGACCACCCCGACGACCGCGACCCCGCGGTCGCGCATCGTCCAGGCGAAGGT
>JAJXXB010000156.1 GCA_021781315.1 Actinomycetes bacterium
GGCCTTGCCCTCCATCACGGGCAGCGCCGCCTCGGGGCCGATGTTGCCCAGTCCGAGCACCGCGGAGCCGTCGGTGACGACGGCCACCGTGTTGCGCTTGATGGTGAGGTTGCGCGCGCTCGAGGGGTCCTTGGCGATTGCGCTCGAAATTCTCGCGACCCCGGGGGTGTAAGCCATGGAGAGGTCGTCGCGCGTCTTTAGAGACACCTTGGGCTCCACCGAGATCGTCCCGCCGAGGTGCAGCAAGAAGGTGCGGTCGCTCACCGCGACGACGCGCGCCCCGGCCAGGGCCTCGACGGCCGCGCGCAACTTGTCGGCGTGCTCGTCGTCGCTCGCGTTGCACGTCAAGTCCACGATCATGTGACCACCGATGGGCTCGATCACGTCGAGGGCCGTGACGAGTCCGCCGGCGTCCGCGACGGCGCCCGACGCGGCCGCGATGTCGCTCGCGCCGTCGAGGGCTACTCGCATGGTCACCGAATACGACGCACTGGGCACACTCATCACACTCTCCTTTAGGACGGTGGCGACCCAAGCGCGTCGCTTCCACGTCGATGCTACCGAGCGCGGCGAGACGCTCCTCGCGCGAAACGTGGGCCCGACGTCACTTCGCCCGTGGCGCCACGGCCGCGTCGCGCTCGCAACGTTGCTTACCAGTGAGTATCTCCTACTATTACTCTCGAGATAGTCAAGTGACCTCGAGGGGAGTTGAGTGGACGCAGACACGAGCGAAGGATCCCTGCGCTCGCTCCTGCGTCTCGTCGGCTTCCTCGACACCACCGCAATCGGCTTCGCCTACTTCGACGAGACCGGCGTCATCCGCGACGCCAACCAAACCGTGGCCTCGATGGTGGGCGTCGATCACCGCGCGCTGCGGGGTCGACACTTCCACGACCCGGCGTGGCACACGGTGCACGAAGACGGTTCGGACTTCTTCTTTTCCGACCTGTACGATTCGCGCGAGGGCGTCGCGCCGGCCCAGATCGCTCTCATCTTGGGGCTCGACTTTGGTCCCTCGCAGCGCCGCTGGCTCGCGGTGGACACGTTCC
Organism: Actinomycetes bacterium; assembly: GCA_021781315.1. Next base: position 1,050 of record JAJXXB010000156.1, read on the forward strand.
CCGTCGACGCGGCGGGTCAGCGTGGGGTCATTGCCACCTTCGCCGACATCACCGAAAAGATCGACCAGCATCGACTCCTCGAGATTCTCAGTGACGTCAATCGCTTCGCGGTCGCGGCCACCGAGGAAGACGACGCCATCGAGCACCTCTGTGACGTCCTCGTCGCCCCGGGTCGCCACGCGCTCGCCTGGGTGGGAACGGCCTCGTCCACCACGCCCGGCGCGGTGGACATCATGGCGAGCGCCGGGGTGACGGACTACCTCTACGAGGGCATGGTCTCGTGGTCGGCGAATGAGCCCCAGGGACTGGGCCCGGCCGGCACGACGCTGCGCACGGGCGAGCCCCAGGTCATCCACGACCTCGACGCCGACCCACTCTTCGCGCCCTGGCGCGAACGAGCGCACCAGTTCGGCTTCTCCTCGATTGCGACGTTGCCCTTCTTTCCCGGTGGCAAGCGCTCCGTGCTCGCCGTCTACGACACCCACCGCCACGCCTTCAACACTCAGATCATGAACAAGCTCGAGACGGTCGCGCGCGAGGTCGAGTACACGATCACCCACATCCGCTCGGTCGCCCAGCTGGCCGCCTCGCTCGACGGAACCCTCGCGGCCCTCTCGCGACTCACGGAGAATCGCGACCCCTACACCGCCGGTCACCAGCGCCGTGTCGGCGAGCTGGCGAGCGCCATCGCGAGCGCGATGGCGCTCGACGAGGAGATGGTGACCCTGATCCGTCAGGCGGGCCAGGTCCACGACGTGGGTAAGACCGCCATCCCCGCCGAGATCCTCACGCGGCCCGGGCGCATCAGCCCCCTCGACTTCGAGCTGGTGAAGACCCACTGCGAGGTCGGCGCCGACATCCTCGAACAGGCCTCGCTACCCTGGCCCATCGCCGAGGTCGCGCGCTCGCACCACGAGCGCATGGATGGCTCGGGCTACCCGCGCGGGCTGGCCCGCGGGGAGATCATCTTGCCCGCGCGCATCGTCGCGGTGGCCGACGTCGTAGAAGCCATGACCCACCACCGCCCGTATCGCGCGGGGCTCGGCATCGACGCGGCCCTCGCCGAGATCGCCCGGGGCGCCGACGTCCTCTACGACCACGACGTCGCCCAGACCTGTCTCACGCTCTTTAGCGAAGGCTTCAGCTTCTCGCCGCTCTAGCGACCTCCACGCGGTCGCGACCCAGGCTCTTCGCGCGATAGAGCGCCCGGTCCGCGCGCCCGAGCAGACTCTCGTGCTCTTCACCCACCTCGCGCGTGGCCACGCCGACGCTGACGCTCACCGACACGCCCTCGATGGGCTCGCCCACGCGCGCGCGAATCCGCTCGGCCGCCGCGCACGCCGCCTCGAGGTCGACGTGGGCCAGGAGAACGAGGAACTCCTCACCGCCGTAGCGAAAGATGAGGTCGCTCGGTCGCACCGAGTCGGTGATGGCGTGGGCCACGTGCTGGAGCACCCGGTCACCGGTCAGGTGCCCGCGCGTGTCGTTGATCGTCTTGAAGAAGTCGATGTCGACCATGAGAGCGGCCATCTGGGGCTCGGTCAGCTGCTCGTCAAAGACCACCATGCGCCGCGCCGAGTCCGAGAGCGAGGCACGATTGCGCAGGCCCGTCAGTTCATCGAGCACCGCGCGACGTCGCCACACCGCGAGCTCCATGTCGGTCGAGCGCCGCAGCACCTCACGCTCAAGCCCCACGCCCACGAGTCCAATCACCTGGTCGACGACGCCAAGCACCTCCTCATTCACCTTGACGGGTCCGGCGTATCCCAACACGACCGCGCCCTCGATCTCGGAGTAGTCACTCGTGACAATGGGCAGGATCAGGCGTGTGGGGTCCGCCCCACGTCCGCCACGCAGCACCTGAATCACGTCCTCGGGCGGATCCTCTCGTCGTCCGGCGAACTCGTCGCTCGCCTCGAAGCGCAAGAACGAGTCGCGAGGGCCCGCCCACAGCTCGAGGTACGTCGCACCGGTCGTGCGCTTGGCCAGCGAGTCGAGGAAGGCGACGACGTCACTGAACTGCTGCTCGTGTACGAGCGCGTCGATGACTCGGTGCACGACACGATTCGCTCCGAGGGCGAAGCGCACGCTGGGGTCCGCGTGGGCCAGCGTGGACAGACCCGTCTCGAGGTGCGAGAGACGCTCGATGAGAGGATTGACCAGTTCACCGGGCACGACCTGTCCGTGGTGCGGGGCGAGGGCTCGCGCCTCGAGGGCGCGCACGCGAGAGAGAGCGTGGCCCAGCACCTCGCGCCCGGAGATGAAGTGCTGATGGAACTGGCGAATCGCCTCGTAGTAGTCCATCGAGTGCGCGACCAGCTCGCCGCCGGGCGTCTGGCCGCCAAAGAGGTCCGAGGTGAAGAGCACCCCCGACGTCTCGTCGAAGGTCACGAAGGAGCCGGCCTCGGGCACGTAGGGGATCGACTCGAATCGCAGGCTGCGCCCCCCGAGGTCGAGTCGCCAGTCGTGGTCCTCGATGCGCCAGAACGGCAGCGTCGTGCCCGTGTGCACCAGGTAGACCTCGTCGTGAAAGTGGGTGACGATGCGAGCCTCGGGGGACAACCCGGCGCGCACCAGGTGCTCGAGGGCGCCGACGACGTCGGGGTTGGTGTTCGAGCACACGAGCCACGCCACGTTCGCGAGCCCCACCACCGCCTCGACCTTGGCGATCACGTCCTCGACGATGAGAGCCGAGCCCGGGTCGATGAGGACTGACTGCGCGCCGTGGTCGATGAGATAGACGTGGCTCTGAAAGGCGAGACCCTCGCGCATCGCGCCGACCCACCACACGTCGGGGGCGAGGGCGACCGGACCTGAGAGGTCGTGGTCGCCGCGAGCGAGCAGTTCATCAGCGTGCGCGTCGTGGTTCACTATCCCTGCCTAGTCCCCGGGAGTATCACGCTCAGTCGTGGGCCGCGGCCACCGCATCGCGCAGCTCGGAGAGCATCGCGGCCACGTCGCTCGCGGGCACGGCCGGTGAGAACAAGAAGCCCTGGCTGAGATCACAACCAAATCGTCGCAGACGACCCAGCTGATCGCTCGTCTCGATCCCCTCGGCGAGGATGGGCATCTGCAGCTTGGCCCCCAGGGCCACGATGGACTCGAGAAGCGCGTCGTTGTAGACGCTGTCGATGGCCGGTCGCGAGAACGAGTGGTCGATCTTGATGTAGCGCGGGTGCAAGCGAACCAGGTACGAGAGAGACGCGAAGCCCGCGCCGAAGTTGTCGAGGGCCACCCCCACCCCGAGCTCACCGAGGCGCTCCATCGTCGCCACCGACGTCACCACGTCGGCGAGCGCGACGCGCTCAGCCACCTCGATCACCAGGCGCGCCGGCGCGAGGCCGGAGCGCTCGAGCGTGCTCGCCACCAGATCGCATAGACCCGGGTCGCGAAACTGGTGCGCCGAGACGTTGACGCTGACGTAGGGCAGGCGACCGCTCACCCCCGGGGTCCAGGTGCTCGCCGTGATAACCGCCTCGCCCAGGGCGAAGGCCCCGAGCTCGACGATCAAGTCGCTCGACTCGGCCAGGGCCAAGAACTCCACCGGCGCCACCCAGCCCCGCTCGGGGTGGAACCATCGCATCAGCGCCTCGAAACCCACCACCTCGTTTGAGGACGTGTCGACGATGGGCTGATAGTGCATCGAGATCTCGCCCGCGAGCAGCGCGTGACGCAACTCTTGGAGGCGACTGATGCGCGTCACCGCCCGCTGGTACATCGAGGGCGAGAAGATGACGTGGCGGCTCTTACCGTGGCGTTTGGCCTCGTAGAGCGCGACGTCGGCCTCCTCGACCACCTGCTCGCTGTCGGGTGAGTCCGCGTTCCACACGACGACACCCACGCTGGCGCGCTGTTCGATGACGTCGCCGGCGATCGCGAAGGGTTCGCGCAACGCGTCGATGAGGCGCGTCGCGATCTGCTCGGCTTCGACCTGGCTGTGCAGACCCTCGGCGAGGTAGAGGAACTCGTCGCCACCAAAACGACACAGCGTGTCCGAGTCGCGCGTGACCGCCTCGAGCCGCTGAGCGACCTCGACGAGGAGTTGGTCGCCCACCAGGTGGCCGTGGGTGTCGTTCACGCCCTTGAAGTCGTCGAGGTCCACGAGCAGCACCGCCCCGCTGCCGCCCTGGCGCATCACTCGTGAGCGGGCCTGGCTGAGCCGATCCTCGATGAGCGCCCGGTTCGCGAGGCCCGTGAGCGGGTCGTGCAGCGCCTGGTGCGAAAGCTGGGTCGTGAGTTCTCGCTCCTCGGTGATGTCGCGCTCGCTGATCACGTAGTAGAGGATGTTGCCGCGCGCGTCGCGCGCGGGCGAGCGCGACACCTCCACCACGATGACGTGGCCGTCCTTGTGGCGATAGCGCTTGACGTAGCGCATCCGCTCCACGCGACCCTCGAGGGTCTGGCGGTGGGAGTCTTCGGTGATGCCCACGTCTTCGGAGTAGGTGAAGAGCTTCGAGTCGCCTCCCATCAGCTCCTCGCGGCTAAAGCCCACCATCGCGCAGAAGGCGTCATTGGCCGCCACGATGTTGTCGTCGAGGTCGGTGAAGATGATCGGCGACATCGAGTTCTCAAAGGCCAGGCGAAAGCGCTGCTCTAGGTCGCGATGGGCGGACTCGGCGTCGCGGGTGGCGCTGACGTCTCGCACGGTGGCGAGCGTCCAGGTCTCCTCACCGAGCACCAGGGGCGACCACGCGACGTCGACCGTGAGAGTCGTCGCGTCGGCGCGCACGAGGCTGATCTCGCCCTCGTGCGCGGTCTCGGCCAGCGCCGCGTCGCGAGGGGCGCGCGAGACGACCTGGGTGTCCTTGAGCAGGGTCGCCAGCGGCAGTCCCACCAGGTCCTCGGGGCATCTCCGCGAGAGGGCGGCCGCGTAGGAGTTGACCCCGCGAATCACGCCCGCGGGGTCCACGACGACGACGCCGTGAGAGATGGCCTCCGCGAACGCCCGCCACCCGGGAAACCACTCGTCGAGACTTGTCACACCCCCACTTTCACCAACCGGCCCCAGGGGTCATTCTTACACCTGCCCATAACGGGCGGGTCGATGGCTACCCGTCGCCCAGGGTGCCCAACGGTCGCGGACTCGCAAAGGAGAAGCCCGCTTCGAAGATCGCCACGCAGTTCTTCACCACGTCGGTGTCGTAGAGTTCGCCGGCCCGAGAGTGCACTTCGTCGAGGGCCCGCTCGAGGCCGAGCTCACTGCGGTAGGGACGGTGGTTGGTCATCGCCTCGATGACGTCGGCCACCGCCACGATGCGCGCGGGCAAGATGATCTCGCTCGCCGCGAGTCCCTGGGGGTAGCCCGAGCCGTTGATGCGCTCGTGGTGTTGGAGAGCGACGTCGGCGATGGGCCAGGGGAGATTCGCCTCGGCGAGGATGTCGTAACCGAAGCGGGCGTGGCGCTGAACCATCTGGTACTCGAGCGGGGTGAGGCGACCGGGTTTAGTGAGGATCTCCGAGGCGATCGCGGTCTTGCCCACGTCGTGGACGTCGCCGGCCTGGCGGATCAGCTCGACCGTCGGCGCGTCGATGCCCATGTGCGCGGCGATGGCCGCGGAGAGGCCGCCGACCTTGGACTGGTGTCCCGCGGTGTAGGGGTCACGCGCCTCGGTGATGCGCGCGAGGGCGGCCAAGATGCCGTCCAGGGCGCCGGCGACCTGGTTCATCGAGCGAATGTGGGTGATTCCGAACTCGACCTCGCGCGCCATCACCTGGAGGGCGTGGGTCACCGGAGGAGAAAACGCGTCGACGTGGCGCGAGTACACACTGAGACAGGCCCGCTGGCCCCCGGGGTGAAAGGGGATCGCCACCGAGGAGCGCAGACCGAACTCGCGGGCGCGCTCGCGCCACGGCGCGTAGAGGGACCGATTCACGAGGTCGCTCACGACCTGGACCCGTCCCGTTCTCAGGCACGTGCCCGCCGGGCCGAGGCCGTTGGCCTTCGTGCCCGACCACGACACCATGCCCGCCTGGAGGTAGTCGGTCTCGCCCGCGGCGAAGGCGTACTCGACCTCGTACTCCTCACCGGGCAGGGCCAGGGCGATCCAGGCGAGCGCGTAGCCCGCCTCGTCCACGAGGTAGCGGCAGAGGTGGCGCTGCGCGTCGGCCTCGTCGGTGGCGAACGACACGTAGCGGCTGACCTCAGAGACCATGGACATCGTGGCGTCGCGCACCACGCGGTCCGTCTGGTCGAAGTAGGAGGTAACGACGCCGATCACCGTGTCCTCGACGCGCACGGGATAGACGTTCACCGAGAGCCAGCGACGCCGCCCGTCGGGCAGCGTGAAGCCCGTCACCACGCTCTGGCGCGCCTCGCCCGTCACCAGAGCCACTCGGTGAGGCTGTTCGAGGGGGGCGAGTGGCGAACCGGCCTCGTCACTGACCCGCCACTCGTCGTCGAAGAGGACCGATCCGAGCAGGTCCTCTCGCGACACCCCGAAGATGTCGCGCACGCGCGGGTTGCAGTCGATGACGGTCCCCGCGGCGTCGGTGAGGATGAAGGCGACGAGGGAGTTCTCGAGGAATCCGATGTGCTCGAGGACGTCCTTGAGTGACCACGCACCCAGCGTCATGTCAGCGTCGCCCACGCCCCTCCTCGTCATGTCGACGTTGGTCAGCGTAGCGGCGCGAGCGTCTTCTCGCAATGAATCTGCCGCTCGCGGGGGCGCCTCGCGTCGCGCTCGTGCTAGGACTCGCGCGTCGCGGCGAAGCGATTGAGCGCGTCGAGGGTCGCCTTGGCCGCCGCGAGGACGTCCTCGTCGGCCTGGGCGACGCCGAAGCGATCCTCGCCGCTCTCGCGCGAGCGCAGCGCCACGATGACGGGCCAGCTGCGCAGAGCGGTCACGTTGGTCACCGACAGCAACGTGAAGGGAATGTCAAAGCCCAGATCACCCAGCGCCGCCAGGGTCGCCTCGGCGCCGCCGATCAGCGGACCACTGCCCGTGCGGGCGAACGCGTGGCGTCCGGCGAGGGACAACTCGACCTCGCACCCGCCGCTGTGGGGATCGAACTCGGCGCGCTCGAGGACGACGCGCACGCCGCCCACGACGACGGGCTTCAATTCCTCGTTGGCGCTCTCGACGATGATGCGCGCCTCGGGGAAGTACAACGTGGCGATCTGCTGGGCCACCGTCTCGGTGTCGCGCGCGTTGGGTCCGTAGACGAGCAGCGTCACGCCACCCACGCCGTCGTCGTCGTTGCGCTCGAGCGCCACGTTCAACACGCCCGGCAGGCTGCGCAGCTCGAGTTCGAAATCCTCTTCGGTCGTCGACATCATGAGATTCGAATGCCCTTTCGCTCGTAGAGTCTCGCGTCCGCGATGCGCACCAATTCTGCCGGATCGGTCGAGTCGCGCGGTGACGTCGCGGCGCCGATCGTGAAGTCCACGAGGTCGCCGGTGGCCTTTAAGTGCGTGCGCAGTCGATCGACGAAGCCCACGGCCTCGGGACCCTCGGCGTTGGACAAGATCACCGCGAACTCGTCGCCGCCCAGTCGCGCGGCGGTGTCGCCGTGACGCAGCGCGTGGCGCAGCGCAAAGCCAAACTGACGCAATACGTAGTCGCCGAACTCGTGTCCGGCGCGGTCGTTGATCGCCTTGAAGTCATTGAGGTCGATGACGACCAGTGAGAACGCCCAGCCGTAGCGCGCGCTGCGCGACGCCGCGGTCTGCAGGGCGGTGTCAAAGCTTCGCCGGTTGCACACGTTGGTCAGCGGGTCATGGTCGGCGGAAAAGCGCGCCACGTGCAGCGAGAGCGCCAACTGACAGGCCGTGCGAATGGCGTCGCACTCAAAGGCCGGCACCACGTCGGGCCAGCAGTACAGGCCGGGGTCGCCGTCGACGCGCGAGATGCGCGAGGACTGCAGGCTGGCGCGACCGAGGCGAAAGGCCTGGGTGCCAATGGACTCGTGGTTCAACACGACGATGACGTCATCGAGGTGGTGTCGCTCGGCGACGCGCTCGAGCAGCGTGTAGATGAAGCCCACCCCGAGCTCGCTCGACTCGAGCTCGTTGGTCATCGTCTCAAAGAGCCACGGCTCGTAGTTGCCCTGACGAGGCTCGGCCGAGGTGGTGGTCATGACGCGTCGGCGTATTGCTGCGTCACGTCGCCGGTGCGCAGCACCGCTTCGGACGCGGAGCCGGCCTGAAGCAGCGCGACGAGGTCGCGCGGCGCCACCGGCACAGAGATGAGATAGCCCTGTCCCCGGTGACAGCCCAGTTCGAGCAGCTTGTCCACGACGCGGCTCGACTCGATGCCCTCGGCAATGATCTCCAGGTTGAGTGCGGTGCCCAGGCGAATGATGGACTCGACGATGGCCCGGTCAAAGGGGTCGGAGTTGATCCCGCGCACGAAGCTCATGTCGAGCTTCAACAGGTCGACCGGCAGGTTCTTCAGTTCGGTCATCGAGCCAAAGCCCGTACCGAAGTCGTCGAGAGCGATCTCGACGCCGAGCTCTTGGAAGCCCCTCAGCACCTCGGCGGTCTTGTCCGAGTCGTCCATCACGGCGTACTCGGTGATCTCGATGCACAGACGATCCCCGGGCACGTCGTTGGCGCGCAGTTGCTCGGACACGTACTCCACGAGGTCGCCCACCTTGAAGTCGGCCGGCGACATGTTCACGCGCACGATGAAGTTCAACTGCGGGTAGTCGCGGCGCCACGCGCCGAGCTGGCGACAGGCCTCGGCGAAGACCCAGCGGCCGATGTTGGTGACCAGTCCCGTCTCCTCGGCCACGGTGATGAAGTCCGACGCCGCGAGCAATCCCCGCGTGGGGTGCTGCCAGCGCACCAGGGACTCCACGGCAAGCAGACGCCCGGTGCGCAGGTCCACCTCGGGCTGAAAGTGCAGACGCAGGCCGTCAGAGCCAATCGCCTCACGCAACAACAGCTCGGTCTGAGAACGCTCGTCGGCCGCGTCGGCCAGCTCGGTGTCAAAGATCACGGCCTGGTTGCGACCGCGGGCCTTGGCCGCGTACATCGCGACGTCGGCGCGACCGAGCAGCTCGAGGCCGTTCTTCGCGCCCCGGCTCGCCAGGGCGATGCCAATGCTCGCGGTGTGATTCATCCGCTGGCCGCTGATCTCCACGGGCTCGGCGATGACGTCGAGCATGCGGTAGGCGCTCGCGAGCACCTCCATCTCACTCTTGGCCTTGTCGACGAGGAAGACGAACTCGTCGCCGCCCAGACGCGCGACGAAGTCGTTGGCGCGCACGCTCGTACGCAGGCGGTCGGCCATCGTGATGAGGAGTCGGTCCCCGCTCTGGTGGCCGAGGTAGTCATTCATCACCTTGAAACGGTCGAGGTCGATCACCATCACCGCGGTGTCGCGACGCGCCTCGAGCCGGGCCTTGAGCTCGGCCACCAGCGCGCGACGGTTCGCCAGACCCGTCAGCTCGTCGTGGTTGGCGTTGTAGATGATCTTCTCCTCGGCGTCAATGCGCGCCTGGAGTTGGACCAGCATGGAGGCCACGGCCTGGAGGGCGTTGATCTCGGCGATCACCCACGGGTGCGGCGTGAAGTGCAAGAAGCCCAAGATGCCCCACGTCACGTCACCGATCATCAGCGGCACGGCCGCGCCCGTGGCGGGCTGGGTCTGGGACGCGTTGTTCACGAGCTCGCGATAAC
>JAJXXB010000253.1 GCA_021781315.1 Actinomycetes bacterium
CCGATCTGTCGCGCGCGGCGACCGCGATCTGCTCGGCCCCGTTGGAGTGCCCGTCGAGGCCGGGTTTGGCGACGAGGAGGCGCGGCGGCGCCCCGCGCCGCTCGGCGAGCGCGCGACTGCGCGCCACGAGGTGGGCGAAGGCCTCGCCGCGCGCGTGCGAGCCGCCGCCGACTCCGGTCGGCGCGCGGTACTCGCCGAAGACCGCGCGCAGGGTGTTGGCCCATTCGCCGGTCGTGCCGCCGGCCTTGGCGAGGGCGATCGTCGCCTCCATGACGTTCTCGTCGCTCGCGGCCACGCGGGCGAGTTCGGCGAGAGCGACCGCGACGGCGGCCTCGTCGCGCGCGGCGCGCCACTGGCGTAGTCCCTCGACGATCGCGGTCTCGACCGCGGGGTCGACGGTCAGGATCGCGCGGGACCCCTCGCCGCTGGTGAGCGGCGAGGGCGCGGTCTCCACGAAGCGATTGACCCCGACGACGACCTGTTCGCCAGACTCGATGCGCGCCACGCGCGCGGCCTGGCTGGCGACCAGGCGCCGCTTCAACTCCTCGATGGCGGCGAAGGCGCCACCCAGGGCCAGCACATCGTCGAGCTCGGCGCGCGCGCCCACGCTCAACTCGTGGACCTTCTCCTCCATGACCTTGGAGCCGGCGAAGACGTCGGGGTAGTCGAGCAGGTCGCTCTCGTAGGCGAGGATCTGCTGGGCGCGCAGACTCCACTGCTGGTCCCAGGGCCGCGGCAGTCCGAGGGCCTCGTTCCACGCCGGCAGCTGGATCGCGCGCGCTCGCGCGTCGGCCGAGAGCGTGACGCCGAGCATCTCGAGCACGATGCGCGCCACGTTGTTCTCCGGCTGCTGCTCGGTGAGACCGAGGGAGTTGACCTGGACGCCGTAGCGGAAGCGTCGCAGCGACGGATCGTCCACGCCGTAACGGGTGCGGCAGATCTCGTCCCAGAGCGCGGTGAACGTGCGCATCTTGGCGATCTCTTCGACGAAGCGCACACCGGCGTTGACGAAGAACGAGATCCGCCCCACGACCTGGGGCATCAACGCCGGCTCGACCGCGCCGGAATCGCGCACCGCGTCGAGGATGTCGATGGCCGTGGCCAGCGCGTAGGCGATCTCCTGGACTGGGGTGGCTCCCGCCTCTTGGAGGTGGTAGCTGCAGACGTTGATCGGATTCCACGCCGGCACGTGGTGGATCGCGTAGGCGATCATGTCCACGGTCAGGCGCCGAGAAGGTCCCGGCGCGAAGATGTACGTGCCGCGGCTCAGGTACTCCTTGACGATGTCGTTCTGGGTGGTGCCGGTCAGCTTCGCGCGGTCCGCGCCCTGCTCGTCGGCCAGGGCGAGGTAGAGCCCCCAGATCCAGGCGGCCGTCGCGTTGATGGTCATCGAGGTGTTCATCTCCGCGAGGGGGATCGCGTCCAAGAGCTCGCGCATGTGACCCAGGTGTGCGACCGGCACGCCGACCTTGCCCACCTCGCCGGCGGCCGCAGGGTCGTCGGGGTCGTAGCCCGTCTGGGTCGGCAGGTCGAAGGCGATCGACAACCCCGTCTGGCCCTTGGCCAGGTTCTCGCGGTAGAGCGCGTTCGAGGCGGACGCACTCGAGTGACCCGAGTAGGTGCGCATCACCCACGGTTTGCCGGCCATCAGACCTCCTGGTTAACGGTAGTTGTAGAAGCCCCACCCGGACTTGCGACCGAGGCGCCCGGCGCTGACCATGCGCTTGAGGAGCGCGGCTGGCGCGAAGCGCGCCTCGCCGTACTCGGCGTGCAGCGCCTCGAGGATCGAGAGCGAGGTGTCCAGTCCCACCAGGTCGAGCAGGGCGAAGGGACCCATGGGGAATCCGCACCCGCCCTTCATCGCGAGGTCGATTCCCTCGAGCGAGGCGACGCCGCGCTCGTAGAGGTGGATCGCGTCGTTGAGGTAGGGAAAGAGCAACGCGTTCACCACGAAGCCGGCGCGGTCGGCGACGAGGACGGGGTCCTTGCCGCACGCGCGCACGAACTCGAGAACGGTGTCGATCGTCTCGTCGCTCGCCGAGAGCGGCCGCACCACCTCGACGAGCGACATCACCGGAGCGGGATTGAAGAAGTGCACGCCGCAGACGCGATCGGGCCGCGATGTCTCCATGGCGAGGTCGATCACCGACAGGGTCGACGTGTTGGTCGCGAGGATGGCGTCGTGACGCACCGAGCGGTCGAGTTCGTTGAAGATTGTCTTCTTCACGTCCATGTCCTCGACGACCGACTCGATCACGAGGTCGCAGTCCGCGAGATCGGCGAGACTGGAGGTCGCGCTCACACGCGAGCGCAGGGCCGCGGCGTCCTCGGCGCTGCGCTTGCCCTTGTCGACCTGACGGGCGAGGGACTTGTCCAGGCTCGCGAGCATGGCCTCGGCCGAGGCGAGGGAGCGGCTGCGCACGATGACGTGGGCGCCGGTCCCGGCGACCACCTCGGCGATGCCGCTGCCCATGATGCCCGAGCCGAGCACGCCCACGGATCGCAAGTTCATCTCCGAACAATACTGGCCGGTACCGGACGCGGTGCGAGACTGGAGGCGTGCCCGCGACCACCCTGTACTGCGGATCGCTCGGCGCCTTCGCCGACGCGC
>JAJXXB010000171.1 GCA_021781315.1 Actinomycetes bacterium
TCTGGGCGTGCTGGAGCCACCGCGACGAGCTGCTCGGCTCGGCGACGAGTCCGACCGCGGGCGTGGGTCTCGCCTGTGGGACCTGTGAGATGGGAGCGGCGTTCGCGCCCGCGGGCGGCGCCGGCTCGCTGGTGGCGCTCATCGAGCGCCCCGCTGGCCGACCCCCGGCGATGACCTTCACCTGGGCGAGGGAACTCGCCTTCTTCCCCGTCGCGTCGAGTCCGCCACCCACGACCACGCTGGGGTCACCGCCGTCGACCATTCCCCGGGGCGTCAACTAACGACGCCGGCCCGGTGGCGGCGGTGGCGTCAGTGGGACGTGACCGTGGCGAAGGCGACGCGGATGGCCGACGCCTCGAGGACCGAGCCGTCCTTCGCCGAGCGCGTCGAGACGACGAGCACGCCGTAGCGGTGCGTGGGCGCGGCGAAGTCGACCGTTACGGCGTAGGGCGCCACGACGCCGTTGGAGCCGCCCATGGCGGTGCCCGTGGCGAGGGGCGCGGTCGCGCCGTCCTGGTAGATGGCGTAGTGGATGACCCCCTCGAAGGCCGTTGACGAGCCCGTGAGCGACAGGGGCGAGGCGATCGTGTCGAGCGCGCCGGGCTCGGCGATGCGCAGCTCGGCACAGCTGGCGCCGAGCACCCACCACGAGTGCTCACTGGTGAGCTGGCGCACCAGCACGGTCGTGACGGGTCCGGCCGGCGTGGTGCGAATGGCGACCTCCCCAGAGCGGGTGTCGCCCCGGGCGAAGGGACTCGCGGTCACATGTTGCATGCGCAGCACGGCGTGCGCGAAGCCGAGCGCGGCCGAGACCGGGGTGGGGTAGCGCAGGGGCGACTGCGCGCTCGGCCAGACGGCGACCCAGGTGGGACCGGGCGTGGTCGTCGTCGAGGGGGATGGCGCCGCCGTCGTGGTCGTGACCGGTGCCGTGGAGTGGACGGCGTAGCCCGCGGCGAAGCCCGCCAGGGCGACGACCACCACGAGTGAAACGACGAGCGGCCACCGACGCGAGCCCATGAGCCGACCGTAGGCCGAGTGTCGAGCGCCGTCCAATCGAGCGCGAGTAGCGAAGTAACGTCGCGTTCATGGAGCGTGCGCGGCGTAGCGCGGGTCGCTGGCGGCTCGCCGCCGGCGGGTAGCCAGTGGGCCACGTCGCCGCCTACCTCTACTCGCTCGCCATCGGGTTGCTCGTCGGCCTCGAGCGCGAGCGCAGCCACCGCGGCCAGGCCGGCCAGGCCTACGGGATCCGCACCTTCGCCCTCGTCGCGCTCGTGGGCACGCTCGCGACCGAGGCGGGCCCCGTCGTCGTCGGGGTGGCGCTCGCCGGCGTGGTGGCACTGCTCGTCGTCGGGTACCGGCGCACCAACGAGGCCGACCCGGGCACGACGACCGAGGTGACCGCGATGGCGACCTTCCTGCTCGGGGTGCTCTGCTACCACGACGCGGCGCTCGCCGCCGGCATCGCGATCGGCGTGGTGGCACTCCTGATGAGCAAGGCCCGTCTGCACCGGTTCGTCAGTGACGTGCTCAGTGACGCCGAGCTCCAAGACGCCATCAAGTTCCTGGTGGGCGCCTTCGTCATCCTGCCGCTGCTGCCGCGCCGCGGGGTGGGGCCCTACAACGTCCTCAACCCGTCGCGCATCTGGCTGTTCGTCGTGGTGCTCACGGGCATCTCGTGGGTGGGCTACATCGCCGTGCGCCTGCTCGGCGCCCGGCGGGGACTGCTCGCCACGGGCCTCGCGAGTGGCTTCGTCTCGGCGACCGCGGCGACGGCCGCCATGGGCCGCGCGAGCCGCGAGCCCGCGACGTCCCCCGCGGCGCTCGCCGGCGCCCAGGTCGCGAGCGTCGTCACCTACTTCGAGCTCGTCGCCATCATGACTGTCGCCAGTCCGTCGCTCGCCTGGCGACTCGTCCTACCCGCCCTCGTCGGCGCCGTTGCCCTCGGCGCGGTCTCGATGCTTGGCGCGCGGCGCTCGCCGGCACGAGCCAGCAGCGGGTCAGCCACCGCGACGCGCGTGGTGACCCTCACCCCGGCCCTCGTGCTCGCGGCGATCCTGACCGCGGCGCCCTTCGTCGCACGCTGGGGCGTGCAGGTCTTTGGTGCCCGGGGTGCCGTCGTCGCCGTTGGGGTGGCGGGACTTGCCGACGCCCACGGCGGGTCGCTCAGCGCGGCGACGCTGTTCGTGAAAGGCGCCATCGACACCGACGTCGCGCTGTTCGCGATCGGGGCCGCCATCACGGCCAACACCCTCGTCAAGTGCGTCGTGGCCTACGTGGCCGGCGGCGCGCGCTTCGCGCGGCGCTTCAGCCTCGGGGTGCTCGGCTCACAGGCCCTCTTCCTCGGGGCACTCGCGATCGAGGTGGCGGTGCGTTAGCTCAGTAGCCGTAGGCGCCGGTCGTCGTGGTGACGGCCTTCGTGCCAAAGCGTGCCACCGAGAAGCCGGCGACGCCCTGGCCGGTTATCAGGCCGGGCTTCTTGTCCGCGAGGAACAGGTACAGCGGCTTCTTCTTCCAGGTCACCTGGAAGGTGCCGTTGGAGCGGCGGAACTCGCCGATGTACTTGACGCCGCGCCCGATGGGCACGACGCCCTTCTTCACCGTGAGGGC
>JAJXXB010000040.1 GCA_021781315.1 Actinomycetes bacterium
TCACGTGCGGTCATAGTGATCGGGTTTTCTCTCTCGTTACCAGCGGTAGTGCGCGAAGGCCTTGTTGGACTCGGCCATCTTGGCCATGTCCTCGCGGCGTTTGACGGCCGCGCCGACGCCGTTGGCGGCGTCGATGATCTCGTTGGCCAGGCGTTCGGCCATGGTCTTCTCACGGCGCTTCTTGGCGAAGTCGGTCAGCCAGCGGATGGCGAGGGTCGTCGCGCGACGGGGACGGACCTCGACGGGGACCTGGTAGGTCGTGCCGCCGACACGCCGGCTGCGCACCTCGAGCTCGGGGCGGACGTTCTCCAGGGCGCGCTTCAGGGTCGCGACGGGGTCGCCGCCGGCCTTCTGCTCGACGGTCTCGAGCGCGCTGTAGACGATGCGCTCGGCGATGGTGCGCTTACCGCGCTCCAGGATCTTGTTGGTCACCTGGGTCACCAGGACGGACTTGTAGATGGGGTCCGGCACCAGTTCACGGCGCTCGGCGGGTCCTTTGCGAGGCATTAGCTCTCCTTCTTCGCGCCGTAGCGGCTACGGGCCTGCTTGCGGTCGCGCACGCCCGAGGTGTCGAGCGCGCCGCGGATGATCTTGTAGCGGACACCGGGGAGGTCCTTCACACGGCCGCCGCGCACGAGCACGATCGAGTGCTCCTGGAGGTTGTGGCCGACGCCCGGGATGTACGCCGTGACCTCGACCCCCGAGGTGAGCCGCACGCGGGCCACCTTGCGCAACGCCGAGTTCGGCTTCTTCGGCGTGACCGTGTGCACGCGGGTGCACACGCCGCGACGCTGGGGCGCGCCCTTCAGCGCTGGCGTCTTGGTCTTGGATACTTTGTCCTGCCGGCCCTTACGGACCAGTTGCGCGATGGTGGGCACGCGAAACCTCTTCTCGATGTACTTCGCTTCGGGGCGTGACGACAACGTCGGCACGCGGACTGTCAATTCTACGACACAGCGGCCGTCAACGGCAAACCGCCTAAATCGCCTGGGAGCCGCCCAACTGGTCTTCGGGGTTCGGCGCGTCCTCCTCGGGCAACGCCGACTCGTCGTAGTTGGCGCCGATGTTCTGGAAGGCCGCGAGGTCGGCGTTGAAGCTGTCCTCGAACGTCTCGCCGAGCAGGCTCGCCAAATCCATCTCCTCGTCCGACTTCTGCACCCACGAGGGGAGCAGCTCGGCGTTGGGCATCTCGAGGCGCAGGTTGGCGCGCTCGTAGTAGCTGAGACCCGAACCGGCGGGGATGAGCTTGCCGATGATGATGTTCTCCTTCAGCCCGATCAGGTGGTCACGCTTGCCTTCGATGGCGGCCTCGGTGAGCACCCGGGTGGTCTCCTGGAACGACGCGGCCGAGAGCCACGAATCCGTCGCCAGGGACGCCTTGGTAATCCCCATCAGCTGGGCGCGTCCGTCGGCGACCTCCTTGGCGTTGGCCTCGAGGTCGTCGTTGGTGTCGTTGAAGAGCTTCACGTCGATCATCGCACCGGGCAGCCACGGCGAATCCCCCGCGTCCACGATCTGGACGCGACGGGTCATCTGGCGCACGATCAGCTCGATGTGCTTGTCGTGGATCGACACGCCCTGGTCGCGGTAGACGTTCTGGACCTCTTCGACGAGGTACTGCTGGGTCTCGCGGGTGCCGCGGAACTTCATCATCAACTTGGGGTCCAGGGGGCCGTCGTGCAGCGGTGTGCCGACCTCGACCTCCTGGCCATCCTCGACGAGCAGGTGTCGGGCGATGGAGACGGACTCCTCTTGGACCTCGCCGTCGTTCCCGACGACGGTCACCTTGCGCTCGCGCCCGATCAGCTCCACGCGTACGACGCCGGAGTGCTCGGCCACCTTGGCCGCGCCCTTGGGGGTGCGGGCCTCGAAGAGCTCGACCACGCGCGGCAGGCCGTGGGTGATGTCGCTCTCGGTCACACCACCGGAGTGGAACGTCCGCATGGTCAGCTGGGTCCCCGGCTCGCCGATGGACTGCGCGGCGATGACGCCGACGGCCTCGCCGAGCTCGACCAGCTGGTGGGTGGCGAGCGAGAGGCCGTAGCACGCGGCGCAGACGCCCTGGACGGCGTCACAGGTGAGCGTGGTGCGCACGCGCACGCGCGTCACCGCCTCGTCGTCGCGCAGGCGCTCGACGTCGTCCATCATCAACATGGTCCCGGACTCGATGACCGAGCCGTCGGACAGCGTCACGTCTTCGGCGACGACGCGGCCCCAGAGCTTGGTCTCGAGGTGGGCGCGCTGGGCGCGGGTGTCGGGCGCGACGTGCTCGATCCACATGCCGCGGGTCGTGGCGCAGTCGAACTCCTTGACGATCAGCTCCTGGGCGACGTCGACGAGCCGGCGGGTCAGGTAGCCCGAGTCCGCCGTGCGAAGCGCCGTGTCACCGAGGCCCTTGCGGGTGCCGTGGGTCGAGATGAAGTACTCGAGGACCGAGAGGCCCTCACGGAAGGAGGACTTGATCGGACGGGGGATCATCTCACCGCGCGGGTTGGACACGAGGCCCTTCATCGCGGCGATCTGGCGGATCTGCTGGCTGTTGCCTCGAGCGCCCGAGTCCACCATCATGCGGATCGGGTTGTCGGCGATGGCGTTCA
>JAJXXB010000115.1 GCA_021781315.1 Actinomycetes bacterium
CGACCTCTAGGTCAGCACCGCGATGGCGGTCAGGACGACCGGCTGGCGGCGAAAGCGCTGGCCGAGCATGCGCCCGGCGGCGCGCTGGGCCACCTTGTTCAAGGAGGCGTCGTCGCGGTCCCCCTCACGCAGCGCGCTCTCGAGCGCGCCGCGGATCTCCTCGGTCAAGGTGGCCAGCAGCTTGCGGTCGGTTTCGCCGTCGAACCAGCCCCGCGCGCTGAGTCGCACCGGCTGGACGATGATCCCGCGCGCGGCGTCGATGCCCGCGGTGATCTGGACCACCCCGAACTCGGCCAGCATGCGCCGCTCCTCGATGGGCCGCTCGTCGATCTCGCCGGCGTCGCCGTCGATGTAGTGAAAGCCCGCCGGCACCTGGCCGGCGCGACGGATGCCCGCCGGCGTGACCTCGATCTGGTCGCCGTCTTCGCACAGCAGCGTGTGCTCCGGCGAGAGGCCCATCGAGTGGGCCAGCGCGCGGTGGTGCACCATGTGGCGGTATTCGCCGTGCACGGGCACGAAGTTGCGCGGGCGCACCAGCTGGTGGAACATGCGCAGCTCGCCCTGGCGCGCGTGTCCGGAGGCGTGCACCGGTTCGACCCCCGAGTGGATGACCTCGGTGCCGGCGCGGTGCAGGTCGTCGATGACCCGACCGACCGACCACTCGTTGCCGGGAATCGGGTGCGAGCTCAAGACCACCGTGTCCTCGTCGGAGACCTTCATGAAGCGCTGGTCCCCGCGGCTCAACTTGGCCAGGGCCGCCAAGGGCTCGCCCTGGCTGCCGGTGCAGATCACGCAGACCTCGCCCGGGGCGTAGCGCGAGATGTTCTCGACATCGATGAAGTGCGCGGCGTCCACGTGGAGCAGGTTGAGCTTGCGCGCGAGCTTCACGTTGGACTCCATGGAGCGGCCCATCAGGGCGATCTTGCGGTTCTGCTCCAGGGCCACGTCGATGATCTGCTGGACGCGGTGGATGTGACTGGCAAAGCACGCCACCACCATGCGCCGCTCCGGGCGCTCGAGGAACACCCGGCGCAGCGCCGAGCCCACCGAACGCTCCGAGGCGGTGAAACCCGGCTCCTCGGCGTTGGTCGAGTCGCACAACAAGAGGGCGACCCCCTCGTCGCCCAGGGCGGCCAGGCGCGAGACGTCGGTGCGCCGTCCGTCGATCGGCGTGAGGTCGAGCTTGAAGTCCCCCGAGTGCACGATCAGGCCCACCTTGGTGGAAAAGGCCAGGGCGTTCGCGCTGGGCACCGAGTGGGTCACCGGGATGAACTCCACCTCGAAGGGCCCGATGCGTCGGCGCTCGCCGTCGTCGACCTCGATGAACGTGAGGTCCTTGGCCACGCGCGCCTCGGTGAGGCGATGTCGCGCGAAGCCCAGGGTGAGCTGCGAGCCGTAGATGGGCACGTTCACGTTGGTCACCAGGTAGCGCAGGGCCCCGGTGTGGTCCTCGTGGCCGTGAGTGAGAACGATCGCGTCGACCCGGTCGCGGCGCTCGAGCAGCCACGTGAAGTCGGGCAGGATCAGGTCCACGCCGTACATGGTCGGCTCGGGGAACATGAGACCGGCGTCGACGACGACGATGCGCCCGTCCTGCTCGATGGCCAGGCAGTTGCGGCCAATCTCGCCGAGGCCGCCGAGGAACGTGATGCGAACGCTGTCCTTAGCCACGCGAGGCCGCCAGAGCCGCGACCACCCGGGCCGCGCGCGCGTCGATCTCGTCGTCGGCCGGGCTGTGAGGCAGGCGGCAGTCGCCGACGTCAAGGCCGAGCGCCCGCAGGGCGGCCTTGGCCGGCACGGGGTTGGGGTAGGTCTCGGTGCTCTCGAAGGCGCAGCTCTCGGCGAGAACCTCGTTGAGGCGTCGCGCCTCGAGCCAGTCGCCGGCCTCGGCCGCACGCACCATCGCCGCGAAGACCTCGCCGGCCCAGTGCGCGGCGACCGAGACGATCCCGACGGCGCCGATCGCCATGAAGGGCAACGTGAGGGCGTCGTCGCCGCTGTAGAGATCGAGGGCGTCGCCAAGGACGGCCTTCACGTGCGCGGCACCGGCGAGGTCGGCCGACGCGTCCTTTAAGGCCACGATGTTCTCGTGGGTCCTGACCAGATCGATGAGGGTCGACGCGGCGATCTTGCGGCCGGTGCGCGAGGGGATGTCGTAGATCATCACCGGTAGCGCCGTCGCCTCGGCGACCCGACCCAGGTGCGCGGCGATGCCGGCCTGGCTGGGGCGCGCGTAGGCGGGCGTCGTCGCGAGCACTCCCGACACCCCGACGTCGGCGACGCGCGCGGTCAGCTCGACCGAGCGACGGGTGTCCGAAGACGTCGAACCGGCGAGCACCGGCACGTCGACCGCGCTCGCCACCGCGCCAAAGAGCGCCAACTTCTCCTCGTCCGACAGCGACGTGCCCTCGCCGGTGGAGCCGGCCACGACGAGCGCGTCGCTGCCGTGGTCCACCAGGTAGCGCGCCAGCGTGGCCGCCATTGAAAGATCCAGGGAGCCGTCGGACTCAAAGGGCGTCACCATGGCGGTGAGCACCCGGCCAAAGCGCGGTGACGTCATGGCTCGAAGTTACCAGTGGCGCTCGTCACAGGAA
>JAJXXB010000155.1 GCA_021781315.1 Actinomycetes bacterium
GTAGGCGAGGTCCAGTCCCAGGCTCTCGGCGAGGAAGAGGAGGGGGAACTCGTTGCCGATGAAGTCCGCCGCACCGTTGGCGAAGGATCGCGCGTAGGGGCGGTTGAAGGAGACGCGCACGGCCCGCGTGGCGTTGGAGATGATGGTGTCACCCGTCACGTCGCTCTGGCGGTACAGGCTGAAACCGCCCCAGGTGTTGTAGGCCTGCCAGGTCGTGACCGCGCTGAGATAGAGGAAGGTCGCCGTCGAGGCGTCGTCGCGGACGAGGAAGGGAACGAAGCGGAACCGCCCCGCCGAATTCTCCAGTCTGATCAGGTACTGGCCCGGCAGGTACCGCGCATCGAGGTTGAGCCGGAACGTGACCGGCCAGTTGCAGTCCACGGTGCCCAGGGCGTCGGGCGCGGGCACCGCTCGCGCGTGGGCGGCGATGTTGGACACGGTCTCGACCAGCCGGGCGCCGAGCCCCTGGTAGAAACCGACGCGATAGACCTTGGCCGTCAGTCGCGCCGTGGTGCTCGAGACGAAGACCGAGAGGGTCTCGCCCAGGGCGAGGCTCGGGGTGTCGGTGTAGGCCTCGAGCGTGCCGGCCGGCGCACCGTCACCGGCGAGCCAGGTGGGATCGCCCCCGCGGGCGTTCTCGGCCGCCACCCAGCTCGCCTTTGCCACCGACGGCAGACGAAGGGGTGGGACGCCCGCCGCCCCCGCGCGCTCGGCGACGAGGGCCGCCAGGCTCGTGGCGCCGAGTCCCTGGAGCAGTGCGCGGCGCGTTGGGGAGAAGTGCACGGCGCAACACTAGAAAGGCCGATCACGGCGCGGGGGTCGACCCCGCTGATTCTTATCGGAAGTTAAGCGATGAAGTACTTGGCGCGCGGGTGGTGACAGATGATGGCGTCGGTCGTCTGCTCGGGGTGCAACTGGAAGCCCTCCGAGACGCTCACGCCGATGCGCGCAGCGTCGAGCAGGTCGGCCACCTTGGCGTTGTCGGAGAGATCCGGACAGGCGGGATAGCCCCACGAGTAGCGCCCCCCGCGATACTGCTGGCGGAAGAGTCCGGTCAGGGTCGGGCCGTCCTCGTCGGCGTAGCCGAGCTCTTCGCGGATGCGATGGTGCCACATCTCGGCGAGCGCCTCGGCCATCTCGACGCCGAGGCCGTGCAGCATCAGATAGTCGCTGTAGCGGTTCTCGGCGAAGAGCTCCTGACAGCGCGCCGAGACCCGTGGTCCCATCGTCACGAGCATGAAGCTGGCGTAGTCGTGCTCCGGGCTCGTCACCGGTCGGAAGAAGTCGGCGATGCACAGGTAGGGCGCCACGCGCTGGCGCGGGAAGTGGAAACGCGTGGCTTCGCTGGTGCGCGTGTCGTCGACGTAGATCACGAGGTCGTCGCCGTCGCTGGCCGCCGGGAAGTGTCCCCACACGACCTGGGGGACCAGGAGGTCCTCCTCCTTGGCCAGGGCGAGCTGCTCGCGCAAGACCGCGCTGACGCGCTCCTTGAAGGCGGTGTCGTCCTCACCGTCCTCGGGGCGGTATCCCCACTGGTTGCGAAAGAGGGCCGTCAGGTTGAGATACTCGCTGATCGCGTCGACGGACATGCCCTTGGCGACCCGGCTGCCAACGAAGGGCGGCGCGAAGAGGGGGTTGTCCGCCGCGACCTCGGGGCTGCGCGCCGGCAGATCGGCCGGGGCCGGTTCCTCGTCGCGAAAGCGTCGATTCACGTTCTTCTGGGAGATCTCGCGGCCGAAGTCGTCGTCGGCGTCGGGTTCGCGGCGCAGCTCGCCGAGACGATCGAGGACGCGCAGTCCCTCGAAGGCGTCCTTGCCGTAGAACAGGCGACCCTGGTAGATGCTGCGCAGGTCGCGCTCGACGTAGGTGCGCGTCAGCGCCGCCCCGCCGAGGAGTACGGGCACGTCGTGCATGCCGCGCTCGTTCATCAGCTCGAGGTTTTCGCGCATGATCAGGGTGGACTTGACCAGCAGGCCGCTCATCCCGAGCGCGTCGGCGTGGTGCTCCTCGACGGCGGCCAGCATCTCCGAGATGCCCACCTTGATGCCGAGATTGATCACCTCGTAGCCATTGTTGGTGAGAATGATGTCCACCAGGTTCTTGCCGATGTCGTGCACGTCGCCCTTGACGGTGGCGAGCACGACCCGACCGCGACCGCCCTGGTCGCTCTTTTCCATGTGCGGCTCGAGGTGCGCGACGGCGCTCTTCATCGTCTCGGCGCTCTGGAGAACGAAGGGCAGCTGCATCTCGCCGCTGGCGAACAGGTCGCCGACTTCGCGCATGCCGTCGAGGAGCACGTCATTGACGATGGCCAGCGGCGCGAGACCGGCCGCCATGGCCTCGTCGAGATCGCCCTCGAGTCCCACGCGCACGCCGTCGATGATGCGCCGGCGCAGGCGCTCCTCGAGGGGCAAGTCGGTCAAGTCCGTCGTCGCGGTGTTGGTGGTGCTCACCCCTTGGAAGAGGGCGAGGAGTTCGGTCAACGGGTCGTAGCCGTCGCCGCGCCGGTCGTAGATGAGGTCGAGGCAGATCCGCTTGGCCTCGTCGTCGATGCGCGCGAGGGGCAGAATCTTTGACGCGTGC
>JAJXXB010000223.1 GCA_021781315.1 Actinomycetes bacterium
CATGGCCTGGGCGAGCTTGCCCAGGGCGATCTTGCCCTCGGGCACGAGCACCACGCAGTCCAGGCCCGCCTTGGCCGCGTAGGCGGCGGCCGCCGCCGAGGTGTTGCCGGTCGAGCCGCAGATGACGGTCTTGGCGCCATTGGCCTTGGCCTTGGTGATCGCCATGGTCATGCCGCGGTCCTTGAAGGACCCCGAGGGGTTGAGGCCCTCGAACTTGAGCCAGACGTCGGCCTCGAGGCGCTCGCTCAGCCGATCGGCGCGCAGCAGGGGCGTGTTGCCCTCTTGGAGCGTGACCACCTCGGCGACGCCTTCTAAGTTGAACCACTCGGCGTACTCCGCCAACAAACCACGCCAGCCGGTCACCGGTCACCTCCGTCGATCACGCGAATGCAGGCCCCGATCGAGTCGACCGACGCGAGTTGGGCCAGGTCGTCCAAGGTCGCCAGGACGTCGCCGGTGCGCGCGACGTGGGTCACGAAGGACAGGCGCGCCTCGTCGGCGACGCCGGACTGCTCCATCGACTGGATCGAGACCCCGTGGTCGCCGAAGACCCCGGCGACGGCCGCCAGCACGCCGGGCTGGTCGAGGACGTCGAGACTGAGGTAGAAGACGCTGGCGATGTCACTGGTGTCGACGGCGTGCAGCGTCTCGTCGATCGAGAAGGGCACGTCGTGGCGCCCGCTCACGCGATTGCGCGCCGCGTCGAGGACGTCGCCGAGCACGGCGGTGGCCGTCGGATACCCCCCGGCGCCGGGGCCGAGCCACATCAGGGGTCCGCTCTTGGCGCCCTCGACGAAGACGGCGTTCATCGCGCCGTGCACCGCGGCCAAGGGGTGCTCACGGGGCACCATCGCCGGGTGCACCCGGCGCGAGATCCCCGTTTCGCCGACGCGCTCGGCCACGCCGAGGAGCTTGATCACGTAGCCCGCGCGCCGGGCGAACTCGACGTCGATCGCGCGCACGCCGGTGATGCCCTCGCGGCTGATGACCTCGCCGAAGAGGCGCGTGCCGAAGGCGAGCGAGGAGATGATCTGGACCTTGGCCGCGGCGTCGTATCCCTCGACGTCGGCCGTCGGGTCGGCCTCGGCGTAGCCGAGCGCCTGGGCCTCGGCGAGCGCGGGCGCGTAGTCGCTGGCCTCGCTGGTCATCTTGGAGAGGATGAAGTTGGTCGTGCCGTTCACGATGCCCATGACCCGCTCGATGCGCTCGCCGGCGAGTGAGCTACGCAGCGCGCGAAGGATCGGGATCGCCCCGCCAACCGCGGCTTCGTAGAAGAGGTCGGCGCCGTAGTCGTGCGCGAGTTGGGCCAGTTCGGTGCCGGCCTCGGCCATGAGGGCCTTGTTCGCCGTCACCACCGACGTGCCGCGCGACAGGGCCGCCTGGATATAGGTCCTCGCCGGCTCGATCCCGCCGATCACCTCGACCAGGATGTCGAGGTCGTCACGCGCGGCGAGCGCCGCCGCGTCGCCCGTGATCAGGCCCGCCGGGATGCCGGGGCGAACCCGGGTCGCGTCGCGCACGGCGACGCCGACCAGTTCGAGGGTGGCGGTCGCCGCGTCAACCAGGGCGACGTGGCGCGAGGGGTCGCTCAGCAACTCGACCAGGGCCCCACCGACGTTTCCCGCGCCAATGACGCCGACACGTAAGACGGGTGCGTCCATTGAACAAGGCTAACCGGTGGCGCAAAACGCCTAGGCCTCCAAGCGGGCGAGGTCGTCGAAGGTCTCGCGACGCAGCACCACGCGCGCGACGCCGTCGGCCACGAAGACGACCGCCGGTCGCGGGACGCGGTTGTAGTTCGAGGCCATGGAGTATCCGTAGGCCCCGGTCACCGGGGTGGCGACCAGGTCGCCAACGCCCGTCGCCGCGGGCAGCCACGCCTCGTCGATGATCACGTCGCCGCTCTCGCAGTGCTTGCCCACCAGGCGCACCGACTGGCTCCGCACCTCGAGGGGGCGCGCAACGTCGAAGGCCTCATAGCCCGAGCCGTAGAGCACGGGCCGCGGGTTGTCGCTCATGCCGCCGTCGACCGCCATGTAGGTGCGCGCCGCGACGGGCTTGACGGTGCCCACCCGATAGAGGGTGACGGCGGCCGAGGCCACGATCGAGCGTCCCGGCTCGGCGAGCAGGCGCGTCGTCGGGGCGAGTCCGGCTTCAGCCGCCGCGGCGCGCAGCGTCTGGCCCCACTCGGTGATGCTCGGCGCACGCTCGCCGGCGACGTAGGCGACGCCCAGACCGCCTCCGATGCACATCTCGTCGAAGGAGTCCTCGCGGGTGAAGTCGGCGAGAATGCGCAGCGTCGCCACGAAGCCGTCGAGCTCGAAGATCTGCGAACCGATGTGCGCGTGCACGCCGTGCAGCGTCACCCCGGGAATCGCACGCAACGCGTCGATCGCGCGCCGGGCGTCGCCCGAGGACAGCGAGAAGCCGAACTTCGAGTCCTCCTGTCCCGTGCGGATGTACTCGTGCGTGTGCGCTTCGACGCCCGGGGTCACTCGCACCAGGCACGAGAGTGGACGCGACGTCGAGACGAGGGACCGGAGGCGGGCGATCTCGTCGAAGTTGTCGACGACGAGCCGATG
>JAJXXB010000196.1 GCA_021781315.1 Actinomycetes bacterium
GCGGTGCGGGACTCGAAGAGGCAGACCCGCGTGCGGCGGTGGGCGCCAAGCGGGTCTATTCCAACTACGGGATCGATCTTGCCGTCTCACTCGTCGTGGGCGATAACGAGCCATCGACGTGGCTCGAGTCACGGATCTTCGCCCCCCTGGGGATGAGCGAGTCGCGCCTCGAGGGCCGTGCGTCCGCCGGAGTCGTCGGCCCCACCCGCGACCTCGTCACCCTGGGGCTCGCCTGGTTGCGCCCCGACGTGATCTCGCGCGCCACCCGCGACCTGATGATCACGCCCTACGCGCCGGACCTGGCCGGCGTGGTGCCGGGATTCGGTCGCTTCAGCCCGTGCCCGTGGGGGTTGGGTCCCGAAGTGCGCGGGGACAAGCATCACTGGATGGGTGACTGGCCCGCGGACAGCTTCGGCCACTTCGGCCAGAGCGGCGCGCTGATGCTGCTCAACGCGCGCGAGGGCATCGGCGTCGTGGCCACGAGCACCGAGCCCTTCGGTCCGTGGGCCGTGTCGCTGTGGCCGGCGTGGACGAGCCAGATGCGAGCCCGGGCGCTCGCGTGAGCGACCCGGTCCTTCGCGTCGCCCTCGACCTCGACGGGTCGCTCGAGTCACTGGGCAACTCGATGGACGACCTCGCCGACGCCCTCGTGGCGACGGGCGCGTGCGACCTGGTGCGATTTCGCAGCACCCGGCCCCCCGTCGACGGCGAGGTGCACCTCGCCGGGCGCTGGCTGTTCCAGGCCGCCTGGCGACAGGGGCGCGGCCGGGCGATCGACGCGCTGTTGCCCCCGGTGGACCTCGTGCACGTGGCCGGGGTGGCAACTCCGCCCACGCGCGCGGTGCCCCTGGTGATCTCGGTGGACGACCTTCGCCCGCTGCGCGGCGAATCGCGTACCCACCAGCGCGTCGCGCAACTGGGTCGCGCCCTCGCGCACGGGGCCACGCTCGTCGCGTCGAGTCGCACCGCGAGCCACGAGGTCCTCGATGTGCTCCACGTCGAGCGTCATCAGGTCGTCGTGGTGCCCCCCGCGGTACCCACGGTGGCGGCGACGATCGACGGCCAGGACCTCGTGGTCAACGTCACGGGAGCGCTCGAGCGCTTGCTCGACATCGCGGAGTCACTGGTCGAGCTCGGCCAGCGCGTGGGATCTCGCGTCGTCGTCCTGGCGAGTGACGAGGCGGGCGCCGACGTGCGCACGAGGGCGCCGGCGATGGTGGTGCGCGCCCGACGCGACGCGCGCGACGCCCTGGCGGGCGCACGCGCGGTGCTGCACCTGTCCGACGGCGCGCGCTTTCCCTCCTTCGCCATCGCGGCGCTGGCGGCCGGCGTGCCCACGGTGGCGCGCTCGACGGCGATCAACCGCGAGCTCCTCGGCGGTGCCGCCGTACTGGTCGAACGCAACGAGGACGTGGTGGGGGCTCTCGAAGAGATCATGACGCGTGACACGCATCGTGCGGTTCTCATCGCGGCCGGACGCGATCGAGCGGTCGACTTCGCGCCCACGACGGCGGCGCGGGCCTACCTCGGCCTGTACCGCGAGGTCGTGCAAGGCTGGTCGGCGTGACGAGGCTCGTGGTCTCGATGGACCAGCTCTATCGGCCCCAGCCCGGCGGCATTGCCAGCTACGTGCGTGGCCTCCTCCAGGGTCTGGTCGCCCTCGACGGCGAGTGGGACCTGCGCGGCGTGGCCCCGCGGGGCCGTCTCGACGACGCGCCGAACGTCGCCATCACGACGATCCCCCTCGACGTCGCGGCGCTCACGCGCCTCTGGCGCGTGCGGCCCGTCGGCGTGCCCGCCGACGCCGACGTCGTGCACGCGACGTCGTTGGCGGGCCCCTTCGCCGGAGGCCGACGCGGCGCGATCCACTCGGTGGCGGTTCACGACCTTCTCTGGCGCGACCGGCCCGAGGCCTCCACGGCGCGCGGCGTGCGCTTCCACGAGGGCCGACTGCGCCTCGTGCGCGCGCGCGAGGAAATTCGCGTCATGGTCTCCTCGCCGGGACTTCTCGAGCGCCTCATCGCCGAGGGATTCGCCGCGTCGCGCCTGCACCCCGTTCGCTTGGGCGTGGATGACGCGACCCCGGCCGCCGACCCGGCGGCCGTGGCGGCGGCGCTGTCGCGCGCGGGCGTGTCGGGCCCCTTCTCGCTCTACGTGGGCACCCGTGAGCCGCGCAAGAACATCGCGCGCCTCGTCTCGGCACACGCCGCCGCGCGCCGTCGGCGCGATGATCTCGGTCCTCTGGTGCTGGTGGGCCCCGCGGGTTGGGGAGCGGTCGAGACCGCGGACGCGGTCGTGCTCGGGGCGCAGCCGCGAGCGCTCGTCAAGGGTCTGCTGCGCGACGCGACGGTGATGGCCTACGTCGCCCTCGCCGAGGGATGGGGCCTTCCACCGGTCGAGGCCCTCTTCGCCGGCACGCGCGTCGTGGTCAGCGCCGACTGCCCGAGCGTCGCGAGAATCGACGCCGTGGTGCGGGTCGACCCCCTGGACGTTGAGTCGATCGCCGACGGCCTGGTGCGCGCGCTCGATGACGGCGACGATGAGTCGGCGCGCCGGCGGAGACACGACGCGGTGGCCGGCA
>JAJXXB010000039.1 GCA_021781315.1 Actinomycetes bacterium
GTCTGGCCGACTCGTGATCACCCTGGTGCTCGGGGGAGCGCGGTCGGGCAAGTCGGGTGTCGCCGAGTCGCTCGCCGAGGACGCCTCGGACCCCGTCACCTACCTCGCCACCGGCGTCGCGGGCGCCGACGCCGACTTCGCTCGTCGCATCGCCGAGCACCGACGGCGCCGTCCGGCGACCTGGGCGACGCTCGAGTGCGGCGCGGCGCTCGTCGAGTCGCTCGCCGGACTCGAGGGGACGGTCGTGGTCGACGCGCTCGGCACGTGGCTCGCGGCCCACGACGACTTCGAGGTCGACGCCAAGGCCCTCCTCGACGCGCTCGACGCGCGCTCGGGTAACTCGATCGTGGTCTCTGACGAGGTCGGACTCGGCGTGCACCCCGAGTCCGCCGTCGGCCGGGCCTTTCGCGACGCGCTCGGACGGCTCAACCAGGCCGTCGCCGCGCGTGCGGACACCGTGCTGCTCGTCGTGGCCGGCTGTGTCCTCGTCGTGAAGGACACTACGCGCTGATGCGCCGCGCCTTCTCCTTCCTCACGATCCTTGGCGGGTCGGATGAGCCCACGCCGACGACCTTCGCGTGGTTCCCGCTCGTGGGCGCCGTGATCGGCCTGGTGGTCGGCGTGCTGTGGTGGGTGAGCGCCCGCCACGCCTCGCCCCTGCTCGCGGGCGCCGTGGCGCTCGTCGCTGACCTCGCCGTCACCGGTCTGTTGCACGTTGACGGGCTCGCCGACGCCGGTGACGGCCTGCTCGCACCGATGACCCGCGAGCGACGCCTCGCGGTGATGGCCGACCCCGCGATCGGCGCCTTCGGGGCGGTCAGCGTGGTCGCGGTCTTGCTCGTGCGCCTGGCCGCCTTTGCCTCGGCGCGACCGGCGCCCTTCATCGTCGCGGCGCTGTGGTGCGCGTCGCGCACCGCGATGGTCGTCATCACCCAGGTCCTGCCCTACGCGCGCGAGGGCGGGATCGTGGGTGCCTTCCTCGGCCGCCGCCACCGCGTGGTGCTCGTCGGCTCGATGGTCATCGGGCTCGCCGGGTCAGTGGCGCTCGGCGCGCGCTGCGGGCTCCACGGGGTGCTGAGCGTGCTCGGCGCGCTGCTCGGCGCCACGCTCGCCGCCGCGCTCGCCGCGCGGCGACTGGGCGGCTACACCGGTGACGTGCTCGGGGCGAGCGGGGTCGTAGGCGAGACGCTGGGGCTGGTCGTATGGGCGCTGCGGTGACGCGATCGCGGCGTCTCGTCGGCGCCGCGCTCGGTCTCGGTCTCGACCGGCTGCTCGGCGAGCCCCCCACGCGATGGCACCCCCTCGTGCACTTCGGTCGGTTGATGGACGCGATCGAGGGGCGGCTCTACCGCGACGAGCGCGCCGCGGGGGTCGGCTACGCCGGCGCCGGGCTCGCGATCGGGGTGCTCGCGGGACGTCTCGTCACCTCGAGCGCACTCGCGACGGCCCTCAGCGTCGGCGGTCGCTCACTCGCCTCGAGCGCGACGGCCGTCGCTATCCCCCTCGAAGCGGGGGACCTCGACGCGGCCCGTGCGAGGCTCACCGCGCTGGTCGGCCGGGACCCGCGTGACCTCGGCGAGGCCGAGGTGGCCCGCGCCGTCGTCGAGTCGCTCGCCGAGAACACGGTCGACGCCATCGTCGCCCCGGCGCTCTTCGCGGCCGTCTTCGGCGCGCGCGGCGCCCTCGGCTATCGCGCGATCAACACGATGGACGCGATGGTCGGGCACCGCTCCGCGCGCTATCGCCGCTTCGGCACCGCCGCCGCTCGCCTCGACGACGTCGCCAACTGGGTGCCCGCGAGGGTCACCGCCCTCCTCGTCGCGATGGTGCGCCCGCGCTGCGCACGAGCGGTGCTTCGCGCCGTGCGCGACCAGGCGCCGGCCCACCCCTCACCGAACTCCGGGGTCGCCGAGGCCGCCTTCGCGGCCGCCCTCGGGCTCACCCTCGGCGGACGCAACGTCTACGGTGACCGCGTCGAGGTCCGGCCCCCGCTCGGCACGGGTCGCCGCGCGCGCGCCGGCGACATCGAGGCCGCGCGCCGGCTCAGTCGCGACGTGACCGCCGCCCTCGGGCTCGGGCTCGTCGCCGCGGCGGCCCTCGTCACCCGGCGTCGATCGAGGGAGGCGTCGTGGGCCTGACCCCGGCCACTCACGGCGGCGACGGGGCCGCGATCGCGCGCACCCTGGGCGTGGCGGTCGGCGACGTCCTCGACCTCTCCCAGTCGCTCAACCCGGTGGCACCCGACCCGCGGCCGACGGTCGCGCGTCACCTCGACGCCCTCGGGCGCTACCCCGACCCGCGACCCGCGACCGCCGCGCTCGCCGAGGTGATGGGGGTGGCGAGGGAGCGATTGCTCCTCACCAACGGCGGCGCCGAGGCGATCACACTCGTCGCCGCGCGACTCGGCGGCACCGTCGAGGAGCCGGAGTTCGCGCTGCACCCGCGAACCGGTGGGCCGCGGTGGCGTTCGAACCCGCACAACCCGACGGGAAGGCTCGCGCCCGCTGCCGAGCGAGCCGGCGTCTGGGACGAGGCCTTCTACCCGATGGCGACGGGGACCTGGACCCGCGGCGACGACGCGGTGGTCGTCGGCTCGCTCACCAAGCTGCTCGCCTGCCCGGGCCTGCGGGTCGGCTACGTGCTCGCCGACCCCGAGCTCATCGAGCGGTGCCGGCGGGCCCAGCCGACCTGGTCGCTCAACGGGCTCGCCGGTGAGTCCCTCGCCGACCTGCTCGCGCCGATCGACCTCGCGGCCACCGCGGCGGGGATCGCCGCGCTGCGCGACGACCTCGTCGCCCTGCTCGCGCGCTACGGCCTGGTCGCCGCGCCTTCGGACGCGAACTGGGTCCTCGTTGAGCGCCCGGGTCTGCGTGACGCGTTGCTCGAGTCACTGGTCGTCACCCGTGACTGCGCCAACTTCGGAATGCCCGGGGTCGTGCGCATCGCCGTGCCCGACGAGGCCGGGCTCGCCCGCCTCGAGGCGGCCCTCGAGGCTGCACGTCAGTGGCTCGAGGAGACAACGAACTAATCCGAAATGAAGAAGGAGATACGTATGAACAGCACAGGATCGTTAGACGAGCTGATCACTCGAATTATGCCGTTGGACGACGCGGCGGCCGAGGCGGCGCGAGCCCTGCAGGGCCGACTCACGAAGCCGGCCGGTTCGCTCGGCCTGCTCGAGTCGGTCGGGATCCAGCTCGCCGCGATCGCCGGTGTCTGCCCGCCGCCGGTGCCCGCGTCGGCGACGATCTGCGTCTTCGCCGGTGACCACGGGGTCACCCTCGCCGGAGTCACCCCGTGGCCGAGCGAGGTCACCGCTCAGATGGTGGCGAACTTCTGTGCCGGTGGTGCGGCGATCAACGTGCTCGCGCGTCACGCGGGGGCGGACGTCACCGTCGTGGACGTCGGGGTGGCCACGCCCATCCCCGGCGACGCCGCGGGCCTGGTACGTCGAAACGTGGCGCTCGGGACGAAGAACCTCGCCGTCGAGGCGGCGATGAGCCCCGAGGAGACCCGCGCGGCGCTGGCCGTGGGCGCGGACGTCGCGCGCGAGGCAGTCGCGGCCGGGGCCCAGCTGCTCGCGACCGGTGACATGGGCATCGGCAACACGACACCCTCCGCGGCCCTGATCGCGGCCCTGACGGGCGCGAGCCCGAGCGAGGTCACCGGCCGCGGCACCGGCATCGACGACGAGACCTGGCGACGCAAGGTCGAGGTCATCACCGGTGCGCTCGCACGCCTCGCGCCCGGTGCGGCGCCCATCGAGGTGCTCGGCGAGGTCGGGGGACTGGAGATCGCGGCGCTCGCGGGGTTCATCCTCGCCGGCGCGGCCGCGCGCGTGCCGGTCGTGATCGACGGCGTGATCGCGGTCGCGGCCGCTACGGTGGCCGCGGCGATGGCCCCCGAGGTCACGGGCTACCTCATCGGCGGACACCGCTCCAGTGAGCCGGGGGCGACCGTCGCCCTGGCCCACCTCGGGGTCACGCCCTTGCTCGACCTCAACCTGCGCCTCGGCGAGGGCAGCGGCGCCGCGCTCGCCGTGCCGATCGTCCAGGCGGCGGCGAAGATCCTGGGCGAGATGGCGACCTTCGAGTCGGCCGGGGTGAGCGAGCGCGACGCGTGAACGGCTCGCTGCTCGTGCTCGGGACCTCCTCGGGTGCCGGCAAGTCGACGGTCGTCACGGGGCTCTGTCGGTCGCTGCGCCGCCGCGGGATCGCCGTCGCGCCCTTCAAGGCCCAGAACATGTCACTCAACTCCTACGTCACGAGCGAGAACGGCGAGATGGGCCGCGCCCAGGTCGTCCAGGCGCGCGCCGCGCGCGTCGAGCCCGAGGTGCGAATGAACCCGGTGCTGCTGAAGCCGGGCTCGGACGTCGCGAGCCAGCTCGTGGTGCTGGGTCAGCCCGCCGGCGAGCTCGACGGCGAGCGCTGGCGCGCCAAGAGCGACCTGCTCGAGCTCGTCGTCGAGGCCCACGACGACCTGCGTCGTCGCTTCGATGTGGTGATCTGCGAGGGCGCCGGCAGTCCGGCCGAGATCAATCTGCGCGCCAGTGACATCGTGAACCTCGGGTTCGCCGCGGCGGCGAGGGTCCCCGCGATCCTCGTCGGCGACATCGACCGCGGCGGGGTCTTCGCGAGCCTCGTCGGGACCCTCGCCGTGCTCGACGGTGCCGATCAGGACCTCGTGCGTGGCTTCGTGATCAACAAGTTCCGCGGGACCCGGGCGCTGCTCGAGGACGGTCTCGAGCGACTGGTCGCGATGACGGACCGTCCCGTGCTGGGGGTCCTGCCCGTGCTTCCTGGGCGTGAGGTCGACACCGAGGACATGACGGACTTCTCGTCCTGGGCCGACGGTCCCGCCCCCCTCGGTGCGGACGTGCTGGTGATCGGGGTCGTGGCCCTGCCGCGGGCCTCGAACCTGACCGATCTCGACCCCCTCGTCGACGAGCCGGGGGTCATCGTGCGCGCGCTGCACCGGCCCGAGTCGATGGCGGGCTGTGACCTGGTGATCCTGCCGGGCACGCGCGCGACGGTGTCGGACCTCGGGTGGCTGCGGGCGCGGGGCTTTGAGTCCGCCCTCGCGCGTCGCGCGGCGTCGGGCGGGCCGATCATGGGCATCTGCGGTGGCTACCAGATGCTCGGGCGCGAGATCGTCGACGGGGTCGAGAGCGCCAGTGGACGCGTCGACGGCCTCGGGCTGTTGGCGGTGCGCACCGAGTTCACCTCGCGCAAGGTGCTGGCGCGTCCAACCGCGCGTCTCGCCGACGGCACGACGGTCTCGGGCTACCAGATCCACCACGGGGTCGTCACGCGCGAGGCCGGTGAGAGCCTCGTCGGCGACGAGGGCTGCGTCGTGGGCGCGGTCTCGGGCACGACCTGGCACGGGCTCTTCGAGAACGACCAGTGGCGTCGCTCCTTTCTCACCGAGCTCGCGCGCGTCAACGACAAGCGCGTCGTCGTCTCACCCTCGACCTGCTTCGAGGACCGTCGCGAGGCCCGCATCGAGGCGCTAGCCGACCTCGTCGATGAGCACCTCGACGTGGGTGCCCTGCTCCAACTCCTCGAGCGCGGCGTCGCCAGGCGCGCACCGGCGCGGGTGCGTCTCGCCCTCGACGCGCCTCAGTCGTCGCCGAGCGAGCGCCAGTAGGCGTCGCGACGCTCGTCACGCGGCGTTCGGCTGCAGTCGGCGCAGCGAACCGCGCCCGGGAGGCGGTCGTAGAGACAACACGTCGTTCGTTCAAAGAACCAGCCGTGTCGGGTGTCGCGTTCGACGAGCAGGTAGGACCCGAGTCCGCGCATGCTCGTCGGCGAGCGCTCGAGGAAGGACTCGCCGAGCGGGCGCACCCAGGGACCGAGCACGCCCTCGAGCGTTCGAAAGGCGACGGCGCACGAGGAAGCGATGTTGCCCCAGAGGAGGCGTTGTCCGACGCGCGTCGTTTCGCGCACGGACGCGACGAGGGCGCTGAGGTGGGTCGTGACCACCTCGAGGAGCGCGTCGACGACGTCCTCGCCGAGCGCGGGGTCGACGCGAAGCGCCGCCGGGTCCACCGTCGCGACGCGCGCGTCGAGGTAGGCGAGTGAGGACGGGCGGCCGCGACGTATCGACACGGCCATCGTGGCCGGCGACGAGTCGGGCAGCACGCCCGCGACGGTGACGCACGCCACCGCGAGGGTGAAGACGCGATACGCGTAGTTCTGGACGAACAGCGACGCGGCGACGACCGGGTCATTCGTGCCGAGCCGGCGTCCGGTGTCGCGCGTCGTCTCGGCGAGCCAGTGCGGGCTCGCGAGCAGGTCGCCACAGCCGACCCACGCGTCATCGCGCACCGGTTCGCCGGTCGCCACGGTCGGGCGGGGCCCGACCTCAGCGCGCAGGTAGGACAGCGACGCGCCGACGAGTGCGACGGCGGCCTCGAGACTCGCCGCGGCGTCGCTTCCGCCTCGCCAGGTCAGGCTCACGGGTAACCACCGTCGCCCTCGAGGGGGACCCGCAGCCACGACAACAGCGCGCGCAGCTCGTGGTAGGCGGCGAGACGCGCCTCGGCGGTCCCGTTCGCCTCGGCGAGCTCGACGGGCGCCCAGAGGCGCTCGACCATCGTCGGGCCGAGCTCGAGCAGGCCCGCGCTGCCGGTGGTCGCGTAGCGGGCGAGCACGTAGTGCGCGAGCGCCCCGACCGACAGTCCGGTCGCCTGGCCGAGCCCCCGCAGGGTCACGAGCGGGTCGAGGTTGGCGTAGAGCGCGACGTCGGACTTGAAGTTAGCGTCGGGGTCGTCACCGGCCCACGGTCCGCGGTAGCGCTCGAGGGTGACGACCTCGTTGTCGGGCTCGCGCGCGGCTCTATCCATCGGGTCGAGCGTACCGGCCGGGCGACGGCGACTGGTACCATGGCCCATCGCGCGCCTCGGACCCCGGATCGTCATCGCCGGCACGCACTCCGGCGTCGGCAAGACCACCGTCGCCACGGGTGTGATGGCCGCCCTCGTCGCCTCGGGGCTGCGCGTCGCCTCGGCCAAGGTCGGCCCCGACTTCATCGATCCGAGCTACCACGCCGTCGCGACCGGGCGGCCCGGCCGCTCGCTGGATCTCTTCCTCTCGGGCGAGGACGTGGTGCGCCGGCAGGCGGCACGCGCGTCGCGCGGCGCGGACGTGCTCGTCGTCGAGGGCGTCATGGGACTCTTCGACGGTGCGGGCGAGACCGGTGTCGACGGCTCGACCGCGGCGGTAAGCCGGCTGCTCGACGCGCCGGTGGTGCTCGTCGTGGACGCCTCGGCGATGAGCGGCTCGGTTGCGGCGCTCGTGCACGGCTTTACGCGTTTCGACCCTTTGGTCAACGTCGCGGGCGTCATCCTCAACCGGGTCGGGAGCGAGGGGCACGCCACGCTGCTGCGCGAGGCGCTCGCGCCGCTCGGCGTGCCCGTGCTCGGGGTGCTCGGGTACGACGACGCCCTCACGTGGCGCGAGCGCCACCTCGGGCTCGTGCCCGTGGTCGAGACCCCCGAAACGACGCGCGCCTCGGTCGCGCGCCTCGGCGCGGTCATCGGCCGCGACGTCGACCTCGTGGCACTCGTCGCCATCGCCACCAGCGCACCCACTCGTGACGTCGAGGACGTCCCCCACGCGACGTTCGTCGGTCACACCCGCGTCGCGCTCTGCGTGGGCAAGGCGTTCAGCTTCGTGTACCCCGAGAACTTGGTGCTGCTCGCCGAGGCCGGCGCCGAGCTCGTGGAGGTCGACCCCCTGGTCGACGAGGCGCTACCGGCCGACTGCACCGCGCTCTACGCCGGTGGGGGATTCCCCGAGGTCTACGCGGGCGCGTTGGGTGAGAACGAGCCACTCCTGCGCGACGTGCGCGCGCGCGTGGACGAAGGTCTTGTCACCTGGGCCGAGTGCGGGGGCTACCTGTGGCTCTGTGAGTCACTCGACGAGACGCCGATGGCGGGCGTGCTGGCGGGGACCCACGCGACGATGACCGAGCGACTGACCCTCGGCTACCGACGCGCGACCACGAGGGGGCCGGGGATCTTCGGCCCAGCGGGCACGGTCCTGCGGGGGCATGAGTTCCACCGCTCGACCGTGACACCGGCGGGCGAGGGGATGGACCTCGCCGGTCGCTTCGGCACCGCACCAGGCGGGGTGAACACGTCGACGCTCTTTGCGAGCTACCTCCATCAGCACCTCGCCGCGACGCCGGAACTGGCGCAACGTTTCGTCGCCACGGCCATCGCGCACGGTGGGCACGAGTCACGGCGTGGGTAGCGAGGAATCGCGAGTCGACGACGCCCGGTCCACGAGGGACCGGGCGTCGGTCAGTCCTGTGTGCCTGACTAGCGGAAGTCAGCCATCAGGTCTTCCAAGACCGCGCTACCGGGGCAGAGCGCCTCGAAGGGGAGCTTGTTGAGACCCTCGACGGGCGTGTGGTTGACCTCGTGCATGCTCGGCGCGCTTTCGTCGAGGTACAGCAGTCCGGTGACGACCTCGCCGAGGCGCTGGTGGTCGCGGATGTACTCCTCAACGGAGATCCGGTTCGTCGGGTCGTAGCCCTCGGGCACCGAGCGGAACGTGATGACGCTGCCGTCGTGCATCGTGACCGAGCGCGTGTCGTGTCCGCCGATCGCGACGGCGATCTCCTCGCGTTCGGGCACGAAGTCGGTGAGGACCTCCTTCACCTCGTGCTCACGCATGAAGCGGTAGCTCTTGGTTGAGCCCTCGTGGTCGTTGAAGGTCACGCACGGGCTGATCACGTCGATCAGCGCGAGGCCGTTGTGGGCGACCGCCGCCTTCAGGATCGGGATCAGTTGCTCCTTGTCGCCCGAGAAGCTGCGCGCGAGGAACGTCGCGCCCATCGCGAGCCCGAGCATGATCGGGTCGATCGGCGCCACGACGTTCGCGTCACCCTTCTTCGGGCGCGTGCCGATGTCGGCCGAAGCCGACAGCTGGCCCTTGGTGAGCCCGTAGACGCCGTTGTTCTCTATGACGTAGACCATGTTCACGTTGCGGCGGATCGCGTGGGCGAGGTGACCGATGCCGATCGAGAGCGAGTCGCCGTCACCCGAGACGCCGATGTAGGTCAGCTCGCGGTTCGCCGCGGCCGCGCCGGTGGCGATGGTCGCCATGCGCCCGTGGGCCGAGTTGAAGCCGTGGGCGCCGCGAACGAAGTAGGTCGGGGTCTTGCTCGAGCAGCCGATGCCGCTCAGCTTGGCGATCATGTGCGGTGGCGTCGACAGTTCCCAGAAGGTGTGGGTGATCGCGGCGGTGATCGAGTCGTGGCCGCAGCCAGCACAGAGCGTGGACATCGCGCCCTCGTAGTCGCGGATCGTCAGGCCGAGCTCGTTCTTCGCGAGCGGGGCGAGCGGGATCAGTGGTTTGGTGATCGATGGCACGTCAGTCCTCCAACTGTTCGATGATGCCGTGTCCGACGACGCCGTCGACGACCTGGGCCGCGCTGAGCGGGAAGCCGCCGTAGGCGAGGATCGAGTGCATCGACTCGATCGGTACGCCGGTTTCGACGCTGATGAGTGAGCGCAGCTGGCCGTCGCGGTTCTGTTCGACGACGAAGCAGTACTCGTGGCCTTCGACGAAGGCCCGCACGTCGGCGACGAACGGGAACCCTCGCACGCGCATGAAGTCCGCGGGCAGCCCGCGTTCGGCGAGCTCGTCGATGGCCTCGCGCACGGCGAGGTCGCAGCTGCCGAGCGTGATGATGCCGATCGAGGCCCTGGGCTTCGTGATGACGATCGGGGCGGGCACGTGGGTGGCCGCCGCGGCGTGCTTGAGCTTCAGACGGTCCACGACCTCCTGGTATTCCGCGGGGTCCTCGGTGTAGCGGCCGAACATGTCGTGGCCGGATCCTCGGATGAAGTAGGCGCCCTTGGAGTCCGAACCCGGTACGGTGCGCGCGGCCACGTGCTCGGCGTTTGCGTTGGCGTAGCGGAAGAACTCCTTCATCCCCGCCAGGTCCTCGTCGTTGAGGATGCGACCGCGGTCGGGGACGAACGAGTCGTCCCAGGTGAGCTTGGGCACGACCCAGTCGTTCATGCCGATGTCGAGGTCGGTCAGCATGAAGACCGGCGTCTGGAAACGTTCGGCGAGGTCAAAGGAGGCGACGGCGAACTCGAAGCACTCCGCCGGGTTGGCCGGGAACGTGAGGATGTGCTTGGTGTCGCCGTGGCTCGCGTACGCACAGAGCAGGATGTCGGCCTGCTGGGTGCGCGTCGGCATGCCGGTCGAGGGACCGGTGCGCTGGACGTCGACGATGACGGCGGGGATCTCGGTGTAGTACGCGAGTCCGAGTAGCTCGTTCATGAGTGAGATCCCCGGGCCCGAGGTCGAGGTGAATGACCGGGCCCCGCTCCAGCCGGCGCCGAGCACCATGCCGATCGCGGCGATCTCGTCCTCGGCCTGGAGGATGATGTAGTTGTTCTTCACCGTGGGCGGGTCGCCCTCGTTCTTGCCGGGCACGACCT